>DATBQJ010000215.1:0-7006 GCA_036560885.1 Methylocella sp. | reverse complement strand
AAATTTAAGATCGCGGTCAATGGTGCCGCCACGGATCGCGCTGCTATAAGAGTGCACGACATCGGTTATCAGATAGTCAAGAATGCCGAAGGCGAGGTGGGCTTTGCAGTCTACGTCGGGGGCGGCCTCGGGCGCACTCCCCTGGTCGGCCACAAGGTTCGCGATTTCCTGCCGAAGGCCGATCTCCTCGCCTACACCAATGCCATTCTCCGGATCTATAATCTCGAAGGACGGCGCGACAACAAATTCAAAGCGCGGATAAAAATTCTCCTCCACGAGAAAGGCGCGGACGCCATTCGGGCCGAGGTCGAGGCTGAATTCGCCAGTCATCGCGATGACGCACTCGTTCTGCCGCAGCAAGAAATCGATCGAATCCGCGCCTATTTCGCGCCGCCGGACTTGCCCGCGCGGGCGCCCAATTCCATTAAGCTAGAGCGGCGAAAGGCAAGCGATCCTGCGTTTGCCCGTTTCGTTTCGCAAAATGTGGTGGCGCATAAGACGCCGGGCTACGCGACCGTCACGATCTCCCTAAAACCCATCGGCGGAATTCCAGGCGATGCCAGCGCCGAATCGATGGAAACGATCGCCGATCTTGCCGAAGCATTTTCAGCCGACGAGATCCGGGTCGCGCACGAACAGAACCTCGTTCTGCCGCATGTCGCGCTAGACGATTTGCCCGAAGTGTTCGACCGGCTTGCGGTGGAAGGCCTCGCCACCGCCAATACTGGCCTTGTGACCGACATAATTGCCTGCCCTGGGCTCGATTATTGCGGCCTAGCGACCGCCCGCTCGATCCCCATAGCGCAGCGAATTTCCGAGCGGTTTGGCAGTAGCGTGCGGGCGCGGGAGATTGGCGAGCTCAAGATCAATATCTCGGGGTGCATCAATGCCTGCGGGCATCACCATGTCGGCAATATTGGTATTCTCGGTCTAGAGAAATCCGGGGCGGAGGCCTATCAGATCACGCTCGGGGGCGCCGCAGACGAGACGTGCGCCGTCGGCGCGATTACCGGGCGGAGCTTCTCTTCGGACGAGATCGTCGACGCGATCGAGACGGTCGTCGATACCTATTTGAAATTCCGTGACGGCCCGGCGGAAAATTTTCTCGCGGCCTACCGGCGGATCGGAATGGAGCCGTTCAAGGAGGCACTTTATGGCCGCGTATGAGGACGACACCCTCGTCGCCGGCACGGAGTGTGCCGCCCGGCTCCGCGCCCAATTCGCCGACCTGGACACGCAAGAAATTATGCGCCGTGCGATCGAGGATCTATTTCCTGGCCGGATCGCGCTTGTCTCGAGTTTCGGCGCGGATTCCGCCGTGCTGCTCCACATGGTGGCGCAAATCGACAAGACCACGCCGGTGTTGTTTATTGACACAAGGGTTTTGTTCGCCGAGACGCTGGCCTATCGCGACGAACTCGTGGCCCATCTGGGCCTATCAAATATCATCACCATCGGACCAAAGTCCGCGCGGCTTGCGGCGGAAGATCCGGAAAACTTCCTTTGGGCAAGCAATCCCGGCCGCTGCTGCGAAATCCGCAAGGTCTTGCCGCTGGGGGAAGCGCTCGAAGGCTATGATGCTTGGATCTCTGGCCGTAAGCGGTTTCAGGCGCACACGCGCGGGGCCCTGGCTTTGTTCGAATCCGAAGGTGGCCGCATAAAAATTAATCCGCTCGCGCACTGGTCGGCCGTTAAAATTCGAGACTATCTCGACGCCTTCGATTTGCCGCGCCACCCCCTCGTCGCCAAAAACTATTTTTCGATCGGATGCATCCCTTGCACCTCGCCGGTGCGGCCTGGCGAGGACCCGCGCGCGGGGCGGTGGCGCGGGAGCGATAAAGTCGAATGCGGGCTTCATACGCTGCCGCTGTACGCCGGTTTGGACATCTGAGAATGCCGATATTCAAAGGCGATAGTTTCGCGCCCGATGACTGGCGCAAATTGGCGTCAGAAGAAGATATGCCGCCCGGCGGCAAGGTCATACTGACGCTGGCACAATGGCAGGCACGCAGCGGGGATGTGCGAAACACTATCCCGCTTGGCCTGCTCATTGAACCGGGGCAGGACATCCGGACAAATGCGCCAGACCTCGCCCGCTTCGCGCTCATCGCGATCGCCTTTCCAAAATTCACCGATGGACGCGGCTACTCGCTCGCGCATCAGCTTCGCAGCAATTTTGGTTTTGCGGGTGAATTACGGGCGACCGGCGACATACTATTCGACCAGCTGCAATTGCTCGCGCGCTGCGGCTTCGACAGTTTTGAAATCAAGGACGTTGCCACGCTCCGGCTTCTCGAAGCAGGCCGAAGGCCTGCCTTACGGACATTCTATCAGCCGGGCCTTGGGCCTGAAACCCCGGAGCGGACAAGACCTTGGGCGCGGCACGCCGCATTTTGAAGCCAAGAGCACGGTTCAATCAAAAATACGCGCAAAGTTTTTCGCGGCGGCCGGACTGTTGGAACGGTCGCCGCTCTGCGGATTTTCCTGCGAGAACCTCGCGGAAGGCCGTGCCTTCCCGGAAGCAGCGTTCCTCGAACGCGTGGCCACCCACGTCCCCAACAATTATTCGATAACCGGCCGCAGGATGTGCTGTAGACCAATCAATATTGGCTGATCCGCGCCTTCCATGACAGCCCGGAGAGCTTGTTTTTCTTGTTCCCCGCCGATCTTCTCGAATTCGCGAACCGCGCGGGCCGTGAAGGCGCCGATCGATAATCCATTTGCGCCAGCGGTGATCCCGACCTTGCCCGCGAAACCTGACCCCATCGATGCGACAGCGGCCTGGGCGACCTTTTCGTGGGAACACGAATGAATCATTTCAGCGATCAAACACATGGCACCCTCGCTTAGCAGGCCGAATGGCTCGGAAACGGTCGAAAAGCGGCACTCCAAGACGGAAGCAATTCTCATGCCGCAATTCAAGCCACTCTCAACTTGTGCGTTGTGACGTTCTTTGAGCTGAAAAGCTAATCTAAAGCGCTACGTCACCACGCCAGCCAGTCTAGATTATTATTCTAACACAATAATGACGTCAACATAAATATCTGATGCTGCTCTGCAATATTACGAATAATTTAGGTTTTGCAGATGCTCAATTGCTTGGAAAATTTCTTATGAATGTCATTCTAAACAATGCAAACAATACAACCGTCATCATGCTTCGGCATGACAATGATGCCAAAGCATGCAGCAAACACCGGTCAACTGTATTTCGTTCTGAGAAAAACTAAGGAAACAATTTGGACTCTAAAAAGAGCCTTTTTGCTTTCCAGTTGGTGTCCGGCGCTTGTGTATAGCCAAGCTGCGGCCACTTTCTTTACACCTCAGGTGTGCCTAGGGAGCCAGTGGCGCTGGAATTCGTAAAAATACTGCCCGCGCGATGGCGCCGCCACGCTTCCCCATTCAAAACGCACGACGCGGGAAATAGTTTCACGACCCTGTTAAAAACGGTAAAATATTCGATCCTATTTGTCAACGAAACCGGTTTGGGGATGCAGGGCGAAGATCACTTCGAAAGGACTTCGAAACCCTGTTCCCGAAATATCTTGGCCGCCGCCTGCGACGTCAAATAAGCAAGGAAAAACGGTGCGTTAGGATTTGCCGAGGCCGCCATGAGCGCAACGGGATAGACGATCGGGCTATGGCTCGATGCCGGAAATGTCCCAACCACTTTCACTTTGGGATCAGCGATTGCATCGGTCGCATAGACGATGCCAAATTTGGCCTCGCTGCGCGAGACAAGATTCAGGGCACCGCGGACATTGTCCGCCTGCGCGAGTTTTGGTTCGACGCTCGCAAAAACCCCTAGCGATACAAGTGCTTCCCTGGCGTAGAGTCCGGCTGGACACGAGTCGATCATGCATACCGCGATTTTGCCGTCGCCCGCGGCGCCAGCGAGATCGAAACCGTTGGCGATCAAAAGTTTGTTATCCACGTCGCTAGATTCGATAAGGACAAGCTTATTGCCTAACAGAATCTTGCGCGTTCCCGCGCGGACGAACTGCAACTTTTCGAGATAATCCATCCATTTCAGATCGGCGGAAATAAATATATCCGCCGGGGCGCCCTGCTCGATTTGTTTCGCAAGGACGGCGGAGGACGCGTAAGCAATCGACGCCGTCTTGCCGGTATCGGCTTTCCAGGCGGCAGCCGCGGCATCGAGAGCAGTCTTCAAGCTGGCGGCCGCGAAGACAATTGGCGCGGCGGCAGGCGTGATCTCCCCGCCAAACGCGCTTCGCGTAAACACGATGGCCCCGATCGCCACGCCGAACAGCCGCGAACTGAGTGCGCGCCGCGTGGCCTCGATCCTCAAACCCATGCCACTTGTATGAGGTGCCAATTCCAAGCCTTCTATAGCTGCCGGTTAGCTCATTGTACTGTGTTATATATAATTAAAATATAACCGCAAGTACCGCGCGACTCCCGCTGCCCTGTCGTGGCACCTCTCAACCAACGGCAAACCATTGTGTTGTGGAGTGTGAAGGAAACCCCGAGAACGCTTTTAGAATTGGAAGAGCGCTTTTCCGCGGAATAGGCCTGCGGCAATAGCTGTTGGCGCTTCGGTTGCCTGACGGTTTTGTCTGTCCGGCTTGCGGCGGAATTTGATGCTGAGGAAGAGATCGCATTGTTTGGTTGTGCGGGCGCTGCCGGAGCAAGGTTGCATCACTGGGGAACCCTATTTCAGGGAAGTTGGATCCCGTTGGCGCTCTGGTTTCGAGCGATGTGGCCTATGACCAGCCAGATGAATGGAATGAGTGCCCATAACTCTGCAACGAGACCTTGGCTTGGGCAGCAATAAGCGGCGTGGTCCCTGTTGCACAAATTGCAGCGGGGTATGGTTCCCAAAAGGGAACAGCTGTCAGGGACCATTTCGGCGAGGATAAAGCCTTGCCTGTTGTCGCGGTGGAGGAACAGGGCAAAGGGACGGGGGGCACCCGCTTGCGGCGCGTTCTCCCAATGCAACGCACGCGGCCTTGCATGGATTTATATCTCGGCAGCGCCCTGCGAACCGATGGGCATCCCGCTAATCTCAACTTACACGGCTATATCCGTGACTGGCATGTTCAACACGCCCAACCGGAAGATATGCATTTGTTGCCGCGCGTTGACAGAATCATGCCTCTGTTTAAGCGCTGGACGATGCGAACGCACCAAGAAGCTGGAGCTTCTGGGCTCCTCAGTCGGGGGAGCGACTCTGCGCCAAACGTTAGCCCATGGCGCAAAGCGTGAGTGTTATGACTCGCCCATGGGACGCCCATCGGACAACGCCTCATTGATTGCCTCTATCAAAGGCCCAAGCTTCGGCGGTTTTGCTTCGATATCGACCCTCACGGCGAACTTGCGGAGCCCGGCACTGCATACAGGACCGATCGAAGCAACGAGCGTTCGGCCAAGACTTTGTTTGAGCGATTCCTCTTTGCCGTCAGACCGAGCAACTGTGAAGAGGTTACTTGCCTGCGACGCGCTGGTGAAGGCCACGAGATCAATCTCGTCGCGACCAAGTGCGCCGATAAGCTGCCGCAACGGCGCCGTGTCCTCTGGCAAGCCCCAGCGATAGGTTGCGATTTCGATTACGTCCGCGCCTTCGTTTTCGAGCGCGGCTTGTAATTCACGATTGGTCTCGCCGTAACGCTGCACCACAACGCGTTTGCCGCGTAGCGGGGTCCCTTGCATTGTGGCAAGCACCTCCTGCGTCGTGAAAGGGTCGCTGGCGGCGCGGTCGATACGCACCTTGCGCGAGCGCAATGCCGTGGTCGGCTTGGGGCCCCGTACGATCACCTTCGCTGAATCCAGTAGCCGTAACAGAAGATCGGTTAGCCCTAGCGAATCTGTTGCAGCGAACAGGGCACGTGTCCCGACGCCTGTCTGGAAAATGAATACATCGGGCGGCGCGGAATTCCAGTCACGGATCAACTCGTCGATATGTGTAGGATCCACGTCCAAAATTTCGGCCAGTGCCGGCGCCGAAAAAGGCGTGCCTCCGTGTTTGCGGACCAGACCGGCAACTTGATCGCGCATCCGGCTTTCCAGAACGGCGACGACTTTGTCCTTCATCGACTTGCAACCAAATTTTTACTGTCAAGTGTACCATAATGCGAGCCCTATTTAGGAGTGTCAATTCTTCCCAAGCAATGGCTCGCTTTTCATCTTATGATGCACGCAAGCTCATGATTCCGGCAATCATCATCCGCATAGCAATTCAATTTCATTTGCAGGCGGAGCGCAGCGAGGCCAATAGCGTCTGGGACTTTTTAGTTTTACTCTGGACGTGGGAAAAATGCCGTGACGGTGCAGACGATCCTGCGATTTCCTGACCACCGCCTTCGCGCGATCGCCGACCGCGTGGCCGTATTTGACGAGACTCTTTGCTCGCTTGCTACCGATCTCTTGGACACGTTACATGCGGCATCCGCAATTGGAATCACCGCTCCGCATATCGGAGTTTTAAAGCGGCTGGTCGTGATCGAACTCACAGCAGCGGATGGAGTGCGAACCTACGTTAACCCCCAGATCGTCTGGGCTTCGGCCGACATGATTCGGCACGAAGAAGGCAGTGTCTCGATGCCAGGCGTAACAGATGAGATCGAACGCCATGCCCGTGTCCGGGTGAGCTACCAGGATTTGAACGGTACGGAAAAGACCGAAGAGGCCGATGGTCTGCTCTCCATATGTCTCCAGCACGAGGTCGATCAGCTTGATGGGATCTTTTGGATCGCCAGGCTCTCCCGGCTGAAGCGAGATCGTGTTGTCAAACGTTTCGATAAATCGCAGCGCACACAAGAAACAGGCGGTTAAATGTAAGTCCTTGAGCGAGGCACGTCCCGCCGTAATCTTATACCAAATCTCATTGTTCGTGACTTTCATCGTCATGCCCGGCCTCAAGCCACGGCTGTCCGGTTTAGCATGGGCTGAGGGGAAGGTTGAGTTGGGCGGCGCATCGGATTGGGCTGGGGGCTGGCTCTTTTAGGCGGTCGATGGGCCTTCGGTGCATGAGATTGGCGCGCAC
>DATBQJ010000214.1:0-11393 GCA_036560885.1 Methylocella sp. | reverse complement strand
TTGCCCATTGGCTGTCTCTCCATCATATTCCAGAATAATTCCTATCCCTCACTCCAGCTCCGGCCTTGAACCGGACGTTTGGGAGAAGTCCATGTTCATTGAGACCGAAGCCACACCCAATCCCGCAACCTTAAAATTTCTTCCCGGCCGCCCCGTATTGCCGCAAGGCACGCTCGACATCAGAGACGCCGAAGACGCCGGACAATCGCCGCTCGCGCAGGCACTGTTTGCGATCGATGGCGTCTCGGGGGTGTTTTTTGGCTCGGACTTCATCTCGGTCACGAAATCCGGCGGCGACTGGCCGAACCTCAAACCCGTGGTCCTTGGCGCCATTATGGAGCATTTTGTTTCGGGTGAACCGTTGCTAACCGGCGAATTCGATGGTGCCGCCCAAGGCGATGGCGAGGAGTTCTTCGCGGGCGATGATTCCGAGACCGTCGTAACAATCAAGAAGCTGATCGAAACGCATGTCCGTCCGGCAGTCGCCAACGATGGCGGCGATATCAAATTTCGCGGTTTCCGCGATGGAACCGTCTATCTCGCTTTAAAGGGGTCGTGTTCCGGCTGTCCTTCGTCGTCCGCGACGCTCCGGCACGGGATCGAGAATTTGCTCAAGCATTATGTCCCAGATGTGCGCGCGGTCGAACAGATCTAATTCCCAGGGCGTCGCTTGGCCCGTTGCGTCGTTTTGGCCGAAGGCAGCGCGAGATTTGAGAATTCGCGGATGAAAATATTGGCGATCGACACGGCGCTTCCCGCGATTTCGGCCTGCGTCCTCGACGATGGCGCGGATATCCCAGAAGCGATCGAGACGATTGCGATGGAACGAGGCCATGCGGAAGCGCTTTTGCCGTTGATCGATCGGGTCATGGCTCGCGTCACCGGAGGCTTTGCCTCGCTCGGGCGGGTGGCGGTGACGGTAGGGCCTGGGTCCTTCACCGGGCTTCGCGCCGGGATCGCCGCGGCTCGCGCGATCGGGGTCGCGTGCAAGATTCCAGTCACCGGTGTTTCGACCCTAGCGGCCCTCGCCGCGCCCCTCATAATGGAGCAAAAGCCAGGCCTCGCCGTGGCCGCGATCGCTGCAGGCCGGGGCAATGTTTACTTTGCCGCTTTCGGACCGGACGGAAGGGCGGTCCTGGCGCCCCGGATCGCACCGGCGCGCGAGGCCGTGCGCGCGCTTGGCGCAGGTCCGTTGCGGCTCGCCGGATCGGGCGTGCCGCTGCTCGCAAACGAGGCTCAAGCGGCCGGGACTGAGAGCTGGACCGGCCACGAAAATACTGGATTAGATATCGTTTTTGTTGCTAAACTTGGTCTCCTCGCCGACCCCGCCCTGACCCCGCCGCGACCGTTCTACATGGCGCCGCCGGTCGCCAAGGTGCCAACGGCGGTACCGTCGCAACCGGCGGCGCCCTGAACCGCATGATCAGTTGGCCGTCCCATGCCGCGCCTTGCATCCGCCCCATCGGCGCCGAGCGGAGCGCGGAATGCGCCGCAATCCACGCCGCGAGCTTTGCCTACCCCTGGCATGAAGCCGATTTTGAACAGCTTTTTACCGCATCCGGGACGTTTGCGGACGGCGCGATCGAAGCCAAGGACGAGCGTCTGGCGGGCTTTGTCCTGTCCCGCGTCGCCGCCGGCGAGGCCGAAATCCTGACGCTCGCCGTCGCGCCCGAGTGGCGCCGGCGCGGGATCGCCAGCAGTCTTCTCGCGCCGCATCTTTCTGGGCTCGCAGCGATCCAGGTCACCCGGCTGTTTCTCGAAGTCGGCGTCGAAAATACCGCCGCCCGCGCCCTTTATGCGAATTTCGGTTTCGCGGAGGTGGGCGAACGCAAGGCCTATTACCGCACCGGTGGCGCCGAAATGGCGGGGGCCCTCGTTATGCGGCGCGACCTGATATAATATCTTTGCCGGGGAAGGCTTTTTGCCAGTTTGCGCCGGCACGCTGGCTCTGGGCAAGTCCTTTGGGCAAACCGGACTTTGGAACAGGGCGCTTGGTTTAGATAAATCTCGAAGGGAATGTGGAGTGAGCCCCAGAACGTTAAAGATTTCATTGCCGGATGACCTTGCCGCCGAAGTCGCGTCCGCAGTCCAGGGAGGCGAATATGCGTCGGAGAGCGACGCCATTCTCGGGGCAGTCGCGGAATGGCGAGTCCAGCGTCAAGTGGAGACGATAGGAGTCGAGGAGCTTCGACATCTTTGGCAGGAGGGGGTCGACAGCGGACGTGGGCGGTCCAAGTCGATTGAGGAGATAAAAGCGGAGGCGCGGCGCCGGTTTTCACCGGCGTGACACAGTGCGTATCGCACGAACGGCTCGCGCCGAAGAGGACTTGATCGATATCTGGACATACATTGCCTCGGACAATGAGCGTGCTGCGGATCGCGTGCTAGACGCGCTGGAGAGGAAGACGAATTTGTTGGCGAGTAATCCGAATATTGGGCGCGAACGGTTCGACATCGCGGCTGGAGTGCGAAGCGTGGTCAGTGGATCGTACCTGATCTTGTATCGAATCCACATCGACGAAGTGGAAGTGGTCCGATATGTTCATGCGCGGCGGCAATTGACGGAACCGCTATGAATATGCTCACCGGGAAAGTGTCGTTAGCCGTAAAACCGATGGTCGATCCATCGTGAAGTTTTCCTGCTGCCGAACGAAGGAAACCATGCCGGGTACTGATCGATCGCGTGCAGCCCAAGCCGCTACCAGCGGGTCCGGACAATCTCCACCCCCCCGTCGGCTATTCGTGAAGTCATACGGCTGTCAGATGAACGTCTATGACGCGCAACGGATGGCTGATGTTCTGGCGCCGGACGGCTATGCGGAAACCGGGGATGTCGAGGAAGCCGACCTAATCATCTTGAATACATGCCACATCAGGGAGCGCGCCGCCGAAAAGGTATTTTCCGAATTGGGCAAGCTACGCGCGCTTAAGGCCGCGCGCGCCGCGGCCGGGCGGGAAACCAAAATCATTGTCGCGGGCTGCGTGGCGCAAGCCGAAGGAGAAGAGATATTCCGGCGCCAAAAAGCGGTAGATATCGTCGTTGGACCGCAAAGCTATCACCGCTTGCCCGAGCTTTTGCGCCGCGCCGGAACCTCACGCGAAGTCCTTGCCACGGATTTCCCCGCCGAAAGCAAGTTTGATCACCTCGCCGCGCCTGGCCCGCACCAAATTCGCAAGCGCGGCGTCAGTGCTTTCGTGACCGTGCAAGAAGGCTGCGATAAATTCTGCACGTTCTGCGTGGTGCCCTACACGCGCGGCGCGGAAGCTTCGCGGCCGGTCGCAAGCATCGTCGCGGAAGTCGTAATGCTGGCCGCCGCGGGCGTGCGCGAGGTGAGCCTGATCGGCCAGAACGTTAATGCCTATCATGGCCGGACGCCGGACGGCGCCTTCGCTTCGCTTGCCGGGCTCATCTCGCGCGTTGCCGAAGTGCCGGGTATCGCCCGCATCCGCTACACGACGAGCCACCCAGGCGACATGGACGCGAGCCTCATAGAGGCGCATCGCGATCAAGCCTGCTTAATGCCCTTCCTGCATCTGCCGGTTCAATCCGGTTCCGGCAAAATCCTCGCAGCGATGAACCGCAGGCACTCAAGCGCCGACTACCTCGCACTTGTCGCGGAAATCCGGGCCGCGCGGCCAGACATCGCCTTGTCGTCGGATTTCATCGTTGGCTTTCCTGGCGAAAACGAAGAAGATTTCGCGGCAACTCTGGATTTGGTCGAAAAGGTCGAGTTCGCGAACGCCTTTTCGTTCAAATATTCGCCCCGCCCCGGCACCCCCGCGGCCGAGTTGCGAGATCAAATCCCCGAATCCGTGAAGTCGGAACGGCTCGCGCAGCTCCAAACCGTTCTCGACCGCCAGCGGCAGAAATTTAATGCCAAAATGGCCGGGCGCACGCTCGACGTGCTCATTGAGAAACCCGGTCGGCACTCGGGCCAAATTGCCGGCAAGTCGCCCTATCTCCAGATGGTTCACATCGAAGGGAGCCTCGATCATATGGGCGAAATCGTGCGTGCCGAGATCGTCTCTGCGGGTGCCAATTCGCTCTTCGGGCGGCTTTTGCCGGACCAAGCCTCGCGCGAGGCGTCTCGTTGAAACCACCGGATCCTTCAGCACCGTTCACGCGGCAAGACTTCAAGCCAACTCCGAGCGAGGACGCCGTTGCCGAGATAACTTTGGCCTTCGATGACAATCGCCATGCCTCGCTCGTCTTCGGACAATACGACCAGAACCTTGCCAAGCTCGAACGCAGACTCGGTGTGGTCGCCAATGCGAACGGTAATCACGTGACCATCAAGGGCCCGGCGGCGGCGTGCGAAACTGCGCGGCTGGTCTTGGAAAATCTCTATGCACGGGTCGAACTTGGCCAGCCGGCCAGCCCCGGTGATGTCGATGGCGCTATCGAGGAGGGCGCCCTGCAAGGCACTCTGTTCCCCAAGGAGGACGAGGCCGGGCGCGCCGTTTTCGAGCAAATCGGTACCCGCAGGCGCGGTACAGTTCGCGCACGCAATTTGGCGCAAGACCTTTATCTGCGCGCGATGAAGCGCCACGAGTTGGTGTTCGCCGAGGGGCCCGCCGGCACCGGCAAAACCTGGCTCGCCGTCGGCTTCGCGGTTCTTTTGCTGGAACAAGGCGCGGTCGAACGTTTGATCCTGTCGCGGCCGGCGCTCGAAGCGGGCGAGAGGCTAGGTTTCCTGCCTGGCGACATGCGCGACAAGGTCGATCCTTATTTGCGGCCTATCTACGACGCGCTCGCCGATTTCATGGATGCAAGGATGCTCGAACGCGGCATGCAAATTGGGATGATCGAGGTCGCTCCCCTCGCGTTCATGCGCGGGCGGACCTTGAGCAACGCCTGCATTCTCCTCGACGAGGCGCAAAATGCGACGTCGATGCAAATGAAAATGTTTTTAACACGCCTCGGCGAAGGATCGCACATGATTGTCACGGGAGATCCGTCGCAAACCGATCTCCCGCCCGGCCAGAAGTCCGGACTGAGCGAGGCAATTGAACTTCTCTCCGGGCTTGAGGGAATAGGCCACGTGGTCTTCAGGGAAGGCGATGTCGTCCGCCACGATCTCGTGCGCCGGATCGTCGGCGCCTATGAAGCAGCGGCGCGGCCAACCAAGGGCGAAGGACGGCGGCCATGACTCCCGTGATCGACGTTGCGATCGAAGCTGCGGATTGGGCATCCCTCGATGCCCCTTCGCAACTTGCCGAGGCCGCCATCCTCGCGGCGATCGGAGAAACCGGCATCTCGCTGGAGGCGAACGTCGAAATCAGCGTTCTGTTCTGCGACGACGCTTTTATCCGCGGCCTCAACCGCCAATGGCGTGGAACCGATAAGCCAACCAATGTTCTTGCTTTTCCGACCAGCAACGATCCCCGCGAGAGCCCGCTCCTCGGTGACATTGTCATCGCGTTCGAGACCGCATCGAGGGAAGCTTTGGATGCGAGAAAACCGTTGCGCGATCACGTCGCCCATCTTCTGGTGCATGGCTTTTTGCATCTGATCGGCCACGACCATGTCGGAGCGGCCGAAGCAGCGACGATGGAAGCGCTTGAATGCACGATCCTCGGCAGGCTCGGGATTGCCAACCCCTACCACAAATCGTTGATCGAGGAAGCAGCCGGCGCCAATGACTGACCATGACGATACGAGTGAGGCAGGCAAAACAGGGTCCGGCGGGAAGCCAAGCCTGTTCGACCGGTTGCGCGCCTTGTTCGGCCGCGGCGGAGCGTCGATTCGCGATGACATCGAGGATGCTCTCGCGGATACATCGATCGAGGACGATATTTCCCCGCAAGAACGCGCGCTGCTGAAAAACGTCCTCGCCTTGCATGAAGTGCAAGTCGGCGACGTGATGGTTCCCCACGCCGACATCGTCGCCGTGTCGCTGCAAACCAAGCTCGCCGATGTGCTTGAGGTATTTCGCACCGCCGGCCATTCGCGCTTGCCCGTGCACGGCGAAACCCTCGACGATCCGCGCGGCATGGTGCATATCCGCGATTTTGTCGCCTATCTCGCTGCCCCCGCGGCCCCCCAGCATTGGAAGGATTGTGCGGATTCTCCGCCTTCCGAGCCGGAAAGCGAATCTGCCACAAGCTGCCGCTGGCCACGCCGCGGCCTGGATATGTCGTTATCGCAGGCCAATATTC
The DNA here is from genome assembly GCA_036560885.1 of Methylocella sp. Classification (GTDB taxonomy): domain Bacteria; phylum Pseudomonadota; class Alphaproteobacteria; order Rhizobiales; family Beijerinckiaceae; genus Methylocapsa. The sequence continues at coordinate 5,234 of DATBQJ010000214.1, read as the reverse complement.
TGCGTCCGGTTCTGTTCGTTCCCGCCTCCATGCCGGCCCTCGATCTTTTGGTCAAAATGCAAGCCACGAGAACCCACATGGCGCTCGTCATCGACGAATATGGCGGCACCGAAGGTCTGGCGTCGATCGAGGACATCGTGGAAATGATTGTGGGTGACATCGAGGACGAACATGATTCGGACGAAAGCCCGGAGATCGAATCCGCCGCGGACGGAAGTTTCATCGCCGACGCGCGCGCCGGTCTTAGCGAGGTTTGCCGCGCGATCGACGCCGATCTCACCGCGATCGGCGACGCAGAGGAGATCGATACGTTGGGGGGGCTCGTCACGGCCCTTGCCGGGCATGTTCCGGCGCGCGGCGAAATCATTGTCGAGGACGGCATTGAATTTGAAGTGGTGGACGCCGACCCGCGCCGCGTCAAGCGGGTCAAGATCCGCTTGGCCGGTGCGCGTCCGCCCCAAAGGCAAATCGTGGCAGGCCCCGCGCCTAACGAGCATGCCAAGCAAGACAGCCCGCCGGAGAACGGTAGCGGGTAATCCCCTTCGCCTGGACGAGCTTTCGCGCATGGTTTGATCCAACGGACAGAAAATGCGCGATAGTCTTTCGCGCGATGTCCACACAAATCGTGATTGCGTTCTAGAAAGCCCGCCATGCTCGCGATCGCCGCTTCAATTGTTCTCGCCTCTGGCTGGCGGCGACGCCTGATCGCGCTTGCCGCCGGCGCAACCGGCGCGCTTGCGATGGCGCCGTTCAACTTTTTCCCCGCGCTCGCTATCTCGATGACAATTGCCGTCTGGCTGATCGACGGTTGTGCGGAGACGTGCCAAGCGCTCACCGGGCGGCGGTTTCGTTTGGGTTTGCCGGTCTCGGCGTGGCGTGCCTTTGGCGCCGGATGGTGGTGGGGCTTTGGGTATTTCCTGGCGGGGCTCTGGTGGCTCGGCGCGGCATTTCTCGTCGAGGCCGACGAATTCGCCTGGGCCTTGCCGTTGGGGGTTGCCGGGCTTCCCGCTGGGCTCGCGATTTTTCCAGGTCTCGGTTTCGTGCTTGCGCGGCTTTTGTGGTCGCCAGGCACAGGCCGTCTGTTTGCCCTTGCCGCCGGATTGAGTTTTACGGAATGGTTGCGCGGGAATGTCTTGACCGGATTTCCCTGGAACACATTCGGCATGGTGCTTGGCGGCAACCTCGTGACCGCACAACTGGCCTCGCTCGTCGGCCTTTATGGTCTAACCGTTGTCGCCATCCTGATATTTTCAGCTCCCGCGGTTCTTGGCGATAAATCCGCACTGCACGGGAAGACGCGCCGGTTGCCGTCACCAATCACTGCCGCCCTCCTGGCTTTATGCGGGATTTGTGTGTTTGGCGCGCTGCGTCTGGCGGCGCCACCTCCGGGGCAGATCGCGGGCATAAAATTGCGCATTATGCAGCCCAATTTGGCCCAGGACGCGAAATTCCGGCCGGAGAATAAGGACTGGATTTTAACGCACTATCTGACCTTATCCGCGCGCGCGACGGACAAGGATCACGCGGGCCTCGGCGATATCACGGTGCTCGTCTGGCCGGAGTCGGCGTTCCCCTTCATCTTGTCGCGCGATACCGGAGCCCTCGCCGAAATCGGCGCGGTTTTGCCACAAGATACGGTTCTCGTCACCGGCGCCGCGCGGGTGGACGACGCGGCACGGCGGCCGGGATCCGGCCGCGCGCGGTACTTCAATTCCATTCAAGTCATTGCCAGCGGCGGACATATTCTCGAGAGCTACGACAAGGTGCATCTCGTGCCTTTCGGCGAATATTTGCCGTTTCAGGCCGCCTTCGACCGTCTCGGCCTGCGTCAATTCGTGCATCTTCCCGGCGGGTTCGCGGCTGGCTCCAAACGGCGGCTATTGGTTGTGCCTGGATTGCCCGCTTTCGCGCCGCTGATTTGCTACGAGGCGATCTTTCCAGGCGAAGTTGTGCCCTCGGGGGCTCCGCGTCCTGGATTACTTCTCAACGTCACGAACGACGGATGGTTTGGGATGACCACCGGCCCCTACCAGCATTTCGCGCAAGCGCGGTTGCGCGCGATCGAAGAGGGATTGCCTTTGATCCGCGCCGCGAACACCGGGATTTCGGCGATTGTCGATCCCTATGGCCGCGTTTTGGCCGAATTGCCACTCGGCACTGAAGGCGTTCTCGATGGCGGTTTGCCGCAAACGATCCCCCCGCCGGTTTTCGCGCGTTTCCCGTTCGTCAGCGCCCTTTCCGTTTGGATCGCCGTGCTCGCGATGGCCTTGTCCCGCCGCTGGAGAAGTTGATACGGTGGGCCGGAATCGATCCGGCGTGTCGAATTCGGCGAGAAAGCAACGTTCATTCCGATTCAAGCTTGCTGCCTGTCTCGCCAGTCCGCCACGCCGTTCTCGCCGCGTCGCAAAAATCGCCGAAGCGGCCCGCCGTAATGGCGCGGCGGATGTCCTCCATAAAATCCTGGTAATAGGCGAGATTGATTTCGGTTAGCAGCATCATGCCGAGAATTTCTCCTGCCTTGACGAGGTGGTGCAAATAGGCGCGGGAATAGGTTCGCGCCGCCGCGCAAGACGACAGCGGATCGGCCGGGGACGGGTCATCGGCATGGCGCGCATTGTGCAAATTGAGCCGCCCAGACCTCGTATAGGCAAGTCCATGGCGCCCGGCGCGCGTCGGCAGCACGCAATCGAACATGTCGATGCCTCGCCGCACGGCCTCCAGAAGATCGTCCGGCGTGCCAACGCCCATGAGATAGCGGGGCTTTACGCAAGGCAGCCACGGCAGCACGCATGCAATCATCGCAAGCATGACCGCTTGGGGTTCGCCGACCGCAAGCCCGCCCAGCGCGCAACCGTCAAATTCCATGTCGCCAAGCGCTTTCGCGCTTTCCTTCCGCAGGGATTCGGCCGCGCCGCCCTGGACGATGCCGAACAACGCGCGTCCCGGCTTCGCCACGAACGCTGTTTTGGAGCGCTCCGCCCACCGCAGCGACAAAAGCATGGCGCGGCGCGCGTCCGCGTCCGCGCAGGGAAGTTTTACGCATTCGTCGAACTGCATCTGGATATCCGAGCCGAGCAGATTCTGAATCTCCATCGCCCGCTCGGGAGTCAACACATGCTTCGCGCCGTCAACGTGGGATTGAAAGGTTACTCCATTTTCGTCGAGCTTCCGGAGTTTGGCGAGCGACATGACCTGGAACCCGCCGGAATCCGTCAGGATCGGCGACGGCCAGTTCATGAATTTATGCAGGCCGCCGAGCATCGCGATCCTTTCCGCGCCCGGCCGCAGCATGAGATGATAGGTGTTAGCGAGCACGATATCGGCGCCGAGCGCCTTTACCGCTTCGGGATGCATCGCCTTGACGGTGGCTGCTGTGCCTACCGGCATGAACGCCGGCGTCCGGATTGTTCCGCGGGGAGTCGTGACGATCCCTACGCGCGCGGCCCCGTCCTGGCCCAAAACCTCGAAGCGGAAAATTCCGGTCACGCCCGGCTCTCCGCTGGAAACAGCAAACATGCGTCGCCATAGCTATAGAACCGGTAGTTTTTCGCGATCGCGTGCGCATAGGCTGCTTGCATTGTTTCAAGCCCGGCAAAGGCGGCGGCAAGCATGAACAGTGTCGAGCGCGGCAGATGGAAATTCGTCAACAGCACATCGGCCGCCTTGAATTTGTAGCCCGGCGTGATGAAGATCGACGTCTCGCCGGCAAAAGCCTGAAACTGTCCATCCGGCCTCGCCGCCGATTCGAGAATCCGCAAGCTCGTTGTTCCCGCGGCAATAATCCGCCCCCCCGAGGCGCGCGCCTGGTTGAGGGCATCAGCCGCCGCTTGGCTAACCTCGCCCCATTCGGCATGCATCTTGTGGTCCTTTGTGTCCTGCGCCTTGACCGGCGAGAACGTGCCCGGCCCAACATGCAGCGTAATTCTTTGTATAAGGACACCCCGCGCGGCCAGTGCGGCCGCGAGCCTTGGCGTGAAATGGAGGCTTGCCGTTGGTGCCGCGACCGCGCCGGGCCTTTGCGCGAACAGCGTCTGATAATCTTGCGTGTCCTTATCGTCGGCCGGCCGCCGGCTGGCAATGTAAGGAGGCAGAGGCATTTGGCCGATGCGTTCTATAGCTTTGTCAAGCTTCTCGGCGGACGCAGCGAACTTCAGCAAAACGTCTCCTTCGCCGCCTTTCGAAACGACCTCGGCATCGAGACATTCCGTGCCGGTCTCCATGCTGTTCGCTGTGGCGAAGCGAATGACTTCGCCTTGCTTCAGCTTTTTCGCTGGCCGCACGAATGCACTCCACAACGCCTCGCCCTCGCGTCTCGTCAAGGTTGCCGCGATCCGGGCCGAGGTTTTGCCGCGCACGCGAACTCCATTTAGCCCCGCGCGGATGACCCGCGTGTCGTTGACGGCGAGCACGTCGCCGGGCGCAAGATAATCCGCCAGGTCGAGGACGACATGGTCCTCGAAACGCGGCGAACCATGTGGCCGGACAATAAGGAGCTGCGCGGCGTCGCGCGGTTCCGCGGGGCGCAGCGCAATGCGCTCCGGAGGCAAATCGAAATCGAAGAGATCGACGCGCATGAGGAAATAGCCGACCGCGAGCCGATTAATGTTTCAGCCGGCACCGCCAGCCCGGCAACGGGCGGCGCAAACTTCGCGATCATGCGTTTATGATGTCACGCGACCGTCGCGGAAACGATCCTGTCAGGATCGCGGACGGGTTCGCCGCGTTTAATCTTATCGACGTTCTCCATCCCCGCCGTGACCTTTCCCCAGACAGAATATTGCTTGTCGAGAAAGCGCGCGTCGCCAAAGCAGATGAAGAACTGCGAGTTGGCCGAATCCGGACTTTGCGCGCGCGCCATGGAGCAAGTGCCGCGCGTATGCGGCTCGGCAGTGAACTCAGCCTTGAGGTTGGGATATTTCGAGCCGCCAGTCCCGGTCCCGTGCGGGCAGCCGGTCTGGGCCATGAACCCCTCGATCACGCGATGGAAGGCGACGCCGTCGTAGAATTTTTCACCAGCAAGCTTCTTGATGTGCGCGACATGGGCTGGCGCGAGATCGGGCCGCATTTCGATGACGACCTGCCCCTGCGTGGTTTCGAGTGTGAGCGTGTTACCGGCCTGCGGCATGCCGAACTCCTGTATGAATGGGTTTTCCCGGCGCTTGCCATAGCCGATGCGCAGACCGGGGTAAACCCGCGCTAGGACCGAGGAGCGAAAGGGATTGGACCAAGGCGAC
>DATBQJ010000213.1:0-10431 GCA_036560885.1 Methylocella sp. | reverse complement strand
TAGGCTCGCCTCGGTTTATGTTTCAAACACCAACCATGAGGAAGACCAGCCCTGCCATCTACTCCTCAAGGATCCGTCAATTCCCATCAGGAAAAACCTACCGGAATATGGCGAACCGGCGCGGCTTTATTGTCCCGCCGGTGTCTACGAAGTTGTCTATGCCAATGAGGCGGAACGGCGCGATCCGCGTTTTGTGATCAACGCTCAAAATTGCGTCCACTGCAAGACGTGCGACATTATGGACCCGGCGCAAAACATCGATTGGACTCCGCCGGAGGGCGGCGGCGGCCCGAATTATCCGAATATGTAATACCAAGTCTCGCGAACGATGACTCGCAGCGAGGCCCGTTCTTGCGAGGAGCTTCGCTCCGAAACAATCCAGGCTTGCTTGGCCGCCTCTGAATAGCTTCGTAGCTGCGCTCCGTGGAAGCCGGATTCGTTAGTTGTTTTTATGCAGGCGAGGTGTTGTCGGACAACGGCGTCGGTTGCGGGAACGCGGATCAGCCGGGATCGGCATTCGCCGGCCGTGGAGATCCGACGAGGTTTGGCCACTCTGGTTTCAAGGCGCCGCGGATTTTTTTGGCTGGGCAAGCGTTCGCAACGCGCCGGCGAATTCAGCGCAAGCCTGGGCCGAGATCAAGATCAGAAAGTGACCGGCAAGGCCGAGTGGAACAAGGATTCGCATAGGGCTCCACGCCGGTCCTTGGAGATGCTTGCGATAATAGATGTAGCTGTGGGTTTCGAACATCGCGAGCGAGCGAAACCGCGCCCGCGTGCTGGCCTTGCTGCCGCCCTTGTGGTTCAAGTGAATTATGGTCGCGGTGGGAAGATACCAGCACTGGTAGCCGGCGTCGCAGATTCTCTTACAGTAGTCGGCGTCGACATGATAGGCCAAGCTTGTGTCGAGGTATCCGGCCGCATCGACAGCCTTGCGGGGCGCCATCAACGCGGCACTGGAAACGTAGCCGTCGTCGATGACAAACGGCGTCGTCAAATCCCGGCCGAGGTGGAGCAGATGCTTGCGGGTGAAGCGGTTGCCCGGAAACAACCGGGACATAAACGAACGTGCGCCGAACAGCGCGGAGCCGGGGTTCGGCAGCGATTTAACCGACCACTGAATCGTCCCGTCCTCGTTGAGCAGCCTGCAGCCGACAGCTCCAGCCTCTGGGTGAGTCCTTAAAAACGCAATCATGCGGTCGAGTGCCTGCGGCAGGACCACCGTATCGCTGTTCAGCAGCAGCAAGAACTGCCCTTGGGCGAGGTCGATCGCCCGGTTGTTCGAGTATGCGTAGGAGAACGCATGATGGAGGTTGGCTTCGTTTTGCAATAGCCTGACGCCCGGAAAATGGGCGCGCACCATCTCGCTCGTTCCGTCCGTGGAGGCATCGTCAATGACGATGATCTCAAACGGTTCGCCCGGCGCGTTGCTGTAAATCGACTGCAGGCAGTTCGCGAGAAGCTCACGGGTATTGAAGGATGCGATGATCACGGTCAGCGCGATGGCGCTGCCGGACCCGCCGCCGGCGGCGGATTTTTGCTCCGGGGCGAATTCCATTCCCTCGCTCACGGAAGCAAGCCACGGTAGTGGCCATTATAGGGCTGGTTCGGCCGGCCATGGATTTTCGGATCGAAGTTGTTCAACACGGCGCCGACGAGCGGCGTGCCGATCTGGCGTAACTGTTCCTTTACTCTGCGCACTTCGTCCTGATACGCGCTCCCGGCGCCGACGACCAGGAGGACAGCATCCGCGATCCCGGCAAGCAACAGCGCATCGCTCGCCGCAAGGAGTGGCGGCGAATCAATTACCACGATACCGAACCGTCTCGAAATGACCTGAAACATCGTGCGTGCCTTGGACCAATCCACCGCCGGAAGAAAAGCCGGCGACCTCCTACCCGCGGTCATCACCCTGACCGGTCCCACCTCCCGGGAGTCCGCGAACGGGTTGACGAGATGAATGGCTTCGGATGGTTCTACCCTGCCTTCCAGAACTTCGCCGAGACCTGCGGCGGCGGCGATTCCGACAGCCGAGGCCAATCGCGGCCGACGGAGATCACCGTCGACCAAGAGGACCGAATGGCCGGCAAGCGAGGCGGTAATCGCCAAGCACGAAGCGACTGTCGTCTTGCCTTCATTGGGCTGGGTGCTCGTGATGAGAAGCGAATTGCCGGAACTGAAGACCGGGCTTAGCCGCAAGCCGCCGAGGAGGGCGTCATAAGCCTCTCGCAGCTCCGGCGTGTCCAATACCATGCGCGCCAGCGCGCTAAGACGCTGCACGTCCGGCTGTTTGCTAATCAATCCGGCCGTTGTACGATATGTCAGGGCTTCCATGCAGCAATCCTTGAATAAACCCAGCCTCAAAGTCCAGCCAAATATTTGCCAAAACCGTGCCAGAATAATCCGTTCCATACTATGACAAAAGAATTACCACGCCACGGCGATTAAACCCATCACTGGACGGGACAAATTTGCGATTTGAAGTTGACCGGCCCCTGCCCTGAACTTGGCATGCGGAACGGCAGGCAACTAGCTTGAATGCAGCCGCTGCCGCGTCAGAACGAACAGGCCGCGGCAACCGACGGCCGGAACCGGCAAAACTTAACGACGCGCAAAAACCTAATGTCCATCCGACGGAACCGGATTTCGCCATTGAACTCACGGCGGACTTTATTGGCGAGTTGCATGCGCTGCTGCCTAGGATGCGGAGAATCGTCTTTTCCAGCGCCCACCGTCCGCGGGCGCTGACCCGTAGTCGCGCTCGAAGGCATCGCTCCCGTTCGCCAATCCCGGCGCCGGCCGACATCTCAAGTCCGGACTTTTGCACTTAATCCGACGCCCGAATGAATGTGAGTGCCTTTAATGCCGGTATCGCGGCCAACACCGGTACCCCGAGCTCATCGTCCAGGTCACGGATTGTGCGGATGCGTGGATTAAGAGATTCGTAGAAAAGCACCCAGCCGATCGCCACAACCAAGGCCGTTGCGAAGCTCAGACCAGCGTACACATACTTCAGCGGCTTGACCGGGTACAGACCCGGCACTGCGCGTGAGGCGATGCGAATTTCAGTCGTGGTGGCGGCTTCCTTTACGCGTGCCTCCTCATAGTCTTTTAAAAAGAACTCGTAGCTCTCCTGCGCGAGGCGCTCGGTAAGGAGAAGGTCATTCATTCGTTTCTCTTTATTAGGGTAGGCGGTTAGCTGTTCCTGCAAGGTCGAGATCTGTGCTTTTAGCTCCGCTATCTCCGCCTCGGCCGCGACCACGAGAGGGCTATAATTGAGGTGGCTGCGCGCGGCCACGATACGTTGCCCCGCCAGCTTCCCCTCTGTCTTCGCGAGCGTGTCATTCAGGTCCGACACGATCTTCAGTTTTTCTTCATATTCCGATTTCAGCTCGAATGTACCGCCCGAACTCTTGTACGCGAGTATCGCGGCCCGGGCTTGATCGAGCGCTTTGCGACTCTCGTCTACCTGGGTCTCGAAGAACTCACGTGCGCGCGCCGACTCGTTGCGATACGTCCCGGAACTGTGCTCGAGGAAGATCTCGGCTGCCATGTTAGCAACCGCCGCCGCCTCGTTCGGGTCACTGGATTTATAGGTGATGTCGAAGGCGTAAGTATCCTTCCTTGCGGAAACGAGGAGGTTCGTCTCGATGTCCTCGACGGCAAGCTCGAACGGGGACGCAGGAATATCGCGTCCGTACTTGAAGTAATTGCGCGTGGTACGGACGGTGTTTTTGACCCAAGTCTTCACGTTGTCCTTGAAAGCGTCAAACCCACCACCATAAGTCTTCGGTTTCTTGATGTCCAGTTTAAGGGCCTCAACAATCTTCACCGCCACCGCCGGGCTCGTTATTACTTCCATGTAAGTCTTGCTGGGCGCGTCGATGGGTGCGGACAGGTTTACCGGAAAGTCGCGGACTTCCTTCCTGTCACCACCGCTCGAGTTAAATTTGATGTCTTCGTAGGGCCGGGCGAGCACCAGAGCGACGGACTCGTACTGTTCCGGCAGCACGTAGGTCACCGCAAGGCCAACAAACGTTGCGACAATTGGCAACCAGATCAATACCCATTTATGGCCGGTGAGAATCCGCCAAATACGGTAAAATTCCATCTTTGCTGCTCCGTCCGCAATCCCAGGTTCTCGGCTCGCCTAGCCCTAACGGCTCAAGCTACGTGGGGTCTTCGCACCTGGAAGGCAATACATATGTATAGTATACGCACAGCATCGGCCCATCGCTGTCACGAAGGCTCTGGCCCAAATACCAGGCGGTAACGCTCTCCTGCGTCTCGTGCGGAGATTTCCCCCGCGGCACAGCCGGGCGCACGGCCTTGTTGGCCGCGTTCAGCCACTATTTCTACCAACTCTCGCTTTGAATTAGATAAACCAATGCCGCACCAAAAGATACCAACGCATCTACAGTATGTCAACGTCGGCACCAAAGCTTGTCAGGGCTATCGCATTTGAAAATTTGCGAACTGGAGCAAGATTTGAGTGAGGAAGGCGTTGTCCCATCCTGCTTGCTTGAGCTTTCCGCGCATTGAGCCCTTGGACAGTTCGAGTTTGGCGAGATTGAGGGCGAGCTTGCGCAGGAGGGCGAGGTTTTGCGGACCGTGGTCTTTGCGGTTTCTTGCCTGATCCTCATCCATGATGACGTCGAGCACCCAGTGTAGTCCATTCTCGATCCCCCAGTGGCTGCGCACGATGGCATTGAAGCGTTCCGGCGCGAAGTCTTGACTGAGGAGATAGCAGCGCGTCTCGGCCGTCGTTTTGCCGTTGATTTCGCGGCGGGCGGTGATCTTGCCGATGGCCTTAAGGCCCGGCCAGTGGTGACTTTCTTGTAACCAGGCGATATCGGCCGTTAACGCTGCCGTGCCGGCCTCGATGCGGCCATAGCCCTTGTCGATGTCGGTCGCACCGACGAGCGGGGTTGCTGGATCATCGAGAAAGCGCCGCACATCATCGTGCAGTGTCTCCTGGTTGCCCTTGAGCGCAAGCACGTAATCGCCGCCCTGATCGATCACCTGCTGGGCGATTTTGCGCTGGCAATTCATCGCGTCGGTGGTGATGACGCGGCCCTTGAGCGACAACAGCTCCAATAGCTTCGGCTCGGCCACGATCTCATTGGATTTGTCGCCGCCCGCAAGTTGGCCAAGACACAACCGCGCATCGGCGGCCCAGGCGCTCACCAAAGCAGCGGTGAGGTTTGTGCGGCACGGTCGAAGGACCGCCGTATCGTCTTGCCGTCAATCGCAACAACCCCTTGGCAACCCTCGGCAAATCGCCGCATGAAGCCGATGAACCGAGACTGGAAGCGCGCCGGATCGAGCAGCCGGAAGATGCGGCTGAACGTGTCGTGGCTCGGAATGCCGTGGGGCAAGCTAAGGAATTCCTGAAAAAAATCCCGTTTCGCTCGGCCAAACAAGGCCATGTCCGCGCAGGTCTCTCCGCCACACAGAACCGCGCATAAGCCAATCGTCAGGACCTCATGCAGCAAATGCCGCTTCGCGTTGCCCGGCCGCGGGTCCTCAAGCTCGGCGAAAATATCTTCCCAATCCTCCATGGCGCCCCTCCTCCAAAATCGGCGCCATTCGGTAGAATCCTCCCAAGCTTCCGGTTCTCCACCGTCTCTAAATCCGTTCTCTCGTAGAGTTTGAATTAGGGCTTCGGAGTTAGTGCCTGGCGTTACTTCAATGGCGTAGAAACAAGGTTCGCGCAAATTGGTAGGATTACTCATCGAGTGTTCCAACTAGCCCTGTCGTTTCTTCCACCTTATAAAATCATTCGCGTTCTGCTCAGGCGCTGGCGTACACTTCGAGCGTAGAGGTGGCTGTGGCAGCCCACCGCTCTTGCTCAAAAAGCCGAGGTGCCTTCTCGACGAAGTTTGCAGTTGTCTCCTTGGCTACACGCAGCCGTGCCCGGTAGCCGTTCGCGGCCCTCACAGCGTTTTCAGAAATCCGGCAAAGCGCATAAGGCCTTCCGGCCAAGGGCCGTGACCGCTTTCAATGTTGATATGGCCCGAAAATCCGGCGTCCGCCAGTTCCGAGCCAAGCGCGCGCGCCAAAACCTCGCTATCGGCGAAGGTTGAAAAAGGATCATCGCGGCTCGCAATCACTAGGGAAGGGAAAGGAAGCGCTTCGTCGGGCACGGCCAGGAAAGCCGGATCGAGCGTGTCCAATCCCGAGAGCACCTCGATGGAGGGCGGGGCGACCAGAAAGCCGCCCTTGACCTTGCCGCTGCTTTTTCCGTTTGCCAGTAGCGGTGCGGCATGCACGGCGGCGAGCACGCCGAGACTGTGGGCGACAAGTACGACCGGGCGCGCCGCACGCGCGACTTCCTCGATGATGCGGCCCCGCCACTCGGCAAGCCTCGGGTTATCCCAATCCTCTTGAGCGATGCGGCGCGCGGCCGGGATTTTGGCTTCCCAGCGGCTCTGCCAATGGTCCGGCCCGGACCCGCCGAGCCCCGGTATGATGAGAATATCTGCGTCGGCTGTACGCATCGGGGCGGGCTCGCGCGCGGGTTCAGCGGGCAACCGCGGCTTTGACGGGGTTCTCCCGTGCGAGCGCTTTGGTCAAGGCGGCGATGAACGCTTCGTAGAGTGACTTTTCGACCGCTTCAAATTCTTTCGACCGTGCCGCGAAACTGGAATCGGCCACCTGAAGCAAAGCCTGGATATCGGCGAGGTGCTTGGATTCCTCGGCAAGCAGGCCGCCGAGCTTTCTGGCGATCTCCGACTCACCGAGCGCGCTCTTGTAAATCCCATAGACATCTAACGCGCGCCGCTCGACGAGCCATGTCACATAGCCATAAGCGAGCGTGACGCGCTCGTCCGCGGAGCGATCCGCGAAGGCTTCGTCGCAAAACTGATCGAGCTCCTGAAAATAGGATTCCGCCTCCTCGCCGCAGAGGAGCGCTTCGGGCGCATAAGAGTCGAAAGCAGAGCCGCCCAATTTCACCGCGAGATTCTTGAGACCGAGCGCATGGCGGCCCTCCTCGCAGGCGTGGCCGAGGATCGCGGCGGTCAAGGCCTCGGCCCGCTGGCTCTTCACGATCTTGCGGAAGCCGACATATTCGAGAAAGGAAAATGTGTTCAGCCAGCGCGCGTGAAGGGCCGGATCCGCGACAATGGCGCCGATCAAATCTTCCAGACGATCTTGTGTTTGCATTTCAAATCTTCCACGGGGAATTTGGACGGGACTTTCAACTTTCGCCGAAGACGCGCCCAAAAATGAAATCGATATTCTTCAAATGATAGCCGAGGTCAAACAGCTCTTCGAGTTCGGCCTCGCTTAGCGCCTTGCGCACATCCTTGTCGCCTTTCAAGAGCGTCAAAAAATTGCCTTCCCCGTGCCACGTGGGCATGGCGTTACGTTGAACCAAAACATACGCCTCCTCGCGGCTGATGCCTTTTTGAGTGAGGGCGAGCAGAACTCGCTGCGAATGAACGAGGCCGCCCAGCCTGTCCAGATTTTTTTTCATATTGGCGGGATAGACAATAAGCTTGTCGATCACTTGGGTCAGCCGCGCAAGCGCGAAATCGAGGCTGATCGTCGCGTCCGGCGCGATCATCCGTTCGACGGAGGAATGCGAAATATCGCGCTCGTGCCAAAGCACGACATTTTCCATGGCTGGCATCGCCATGCCACGTACGAGCCGGGCAAGCCCGGTGATGTTTTCGCTCAAGACCGGATTGCGTTTATGCGGCATGGCGGAGGAGCCCTTCTGGCCTTCGGAAAAAAACTCCTCCGCTTCCAGCACTTCGGTGCGCTGCAAATGCCTGATCTCGGTTGCAAGCCGCTCCATCGAAGACGCAACGACACCGAGCGTCACAAAAAACATTGCGTGGCGATCGCGCGGAATGATCTGCGTCGAGGCGGGCTCGACGGAAAGCCCGAGTTTTGCCGCGACATAGGCTTCGACGCGCGGATCGATATTCGCATAAGTCCCGACGGCGCCGGATATCGCGCAGGTCGCGATTTCTTTCCGCGCATGCACGAGCCGTTCACGGGCGCGCAAAAATTCGGCGTAAGCCTGCGCGAGCTTCAGCCCGAAGGTCATGGGCTCCGCATGGATGCCATGCGAGCGGCCGATCGCCGGAGTGAGCTTGTGTTCGAACGCACGGCGTTTCAAGACGGCAAGGAGATCGTCGATATCGGCGAGGAGAATGTCGGACGCGCGGGTCAGTTGCACTGCTAAACATGTATCGAGCACGTCGGAGGATGTCATGCCTTGGTGCACAAACCGCGACTCTGGCCCGATGAATTCGGCGAGGTGAGTCAGGAAGGCGACCACGTCATGGTGCGTGACCTTTTCGATCTGGTCGATCCGCGCCGCATCGAATGTGACATGCCCGGCCTTTTCCCAGATCGCCTTGGCAGCCTCTTTAGGGATGACGCCGATTTCTGCCAGCGCATCGCAGGCATGAGCCTCGATCTCGAACCAGATGCGGTAACGCGCCCGCGCCTCCCATATGGCGGCCATTTCGGGACGGGAATAGCGCGGGATCATGCAGCGGACTCATTGGGACGGACGTTCCGGCTGGCCTAGCATGAAGGGGCGGAGGGAGCAAAACATGTGACGATCCGGCCCTGTCTCAGTTTGAAGGTCCGCTGCGGGCAGAACGCTCGGCATTCTTACGAGCTGGAGGGAAGCGGTGACGCGCCCTTCGATGCGATTCGTTCCGGTCAAGGACGTGGATCAATATGCGCGACGGCTATCGTGCCAAAGAGCTGGTAAACGAGATCGTCGGCAAGCGGCCTGAACAGGCCGCCAACCCGCACTGTTGCGAGGGTGAAAAGGAAGTGATGGCGAAACGCTCGATCCCTGGATAGGCAAGACTATGGCTTTCTCAACGTCGCATAATCCCCATTCTGTTAAATCGCGGGAAACGTCGCCGGTTGGCGCAATGCTTCACGGTTTGGGAGACTTGGAAGTGGGCGGCGAAATCTGAATTGATCCTCTGTAGAATGATGGCCTTCATCTGGTCATCAAGCGGCAAGGTCTTTGCCAATTTCAAAAGCGTTTTCTTGCTGACGCAGCCATAACGAACCAAAGCTTGATTAAAAGCTAAGTCTTTCTAGCGCCCTGCCGCATATTTCGAAAGCACAAGGTCGTGGGCGTCCAGACATAGCCCCGCCGCGCCGCCGGTGTTCGGGTTTGAAAGCCTGACCAAGCGTTGTTCCCAATCGGGCGGAAGGATCGCTGTAGTTGGCGAAACGCCGTGCGCGTAATAACCGTGCACAGCGTGAAAAGACGAAAGCTCTCCGATGGCAAAATCTATATCCTCGGCGCGTTCGGGGTGGTTGCGTGGGTACACGTCGGCTTCTTCCGACATGTAGGCAATCGGGGGGAGCTTCATGTCCTGCGCGTGAATGGACTGGCTGCCGATAACGATTATTTCGGCGTCATCTGAGATTCGACTCGCGGCGCGGATGATGTGTTCAAGTTGAGTACGATTCATAAATGGCGCGTCGCTCGGCCTCCGTCAAAATGCCCGCGAACGGGCTGGATTGGCGGAGGCGGGTAGCCCGCTCGGAACGTTCCACCAAGAACGCCGTCACTTGATCGACGGGAGAGTTAAGAATCCGCTCCCATTCCGCCAGCGCCAGCGATGGGCTTCCGTTCGCTTGCTGCCAGCGGCAAATATTCTCCCGCGCCCTGTCCAGCAAGGCGGGCGCGGCCTGTACCTTCTGAGCGACAAGCGCATGTAAGGCAAGGCTGCGCTCGTCAACGCGGCTATGATTGCTGTGAAAGGGTTCCATAACAAAATTGTACCACAAACCGACGCTTCTTAGAAGTACCTGAAATTTCGTACGTTTTAAGGACAAAATTAGCACTTTGCCTTTTGCCGCAAGCATTTTCCACGCATCGCGAAATGCCCGCTTCGCTCGAAAGCCGAAATTCAAATTGAGGTCTACCGGTGTTTAGACGCCGACCCCTATCGAGATCGGCATTATCGCGCTTTGCCTCCTGCGCCTTTTCCTTCTCACCCTTCAGATGCTTGATCTCAGCGCGGATTGGTGCACACGGCCCGTATTTACAGACCAGACTCCGGGGCCCTCCTTGTTTTTTGAGCTGACATTCTCTTCCGCCCAGGCTGGATTGGCGAGGAGGGCACCAAAGTTGATTACGGCTGCAAGAGTCATGCGGATGGAGATCATGTCCAGGACTTCCCCTCCACAATCTTTGAACGGCGGCTTTCCTAATTTCCGGCCTGCCCATGCCGCTTTTGCCAGCTCGGCAGGGCGCCGGGAAAGGGCAGGGACTCGGCCTCATACACCGCCCGGGCGATGGCGCGGGCGAGACAATCGGCGGCGGCCATGCCAAGCTCGATTCTGTCGCGTATCGAGGGAAGCTTTTTAGCTGCTCCGGTCGCCGCGGCAAAAATCGTGTCGCCATCCATGCAAGCATGCGACGGACGCAGGGCACGCGCC
>DATBQJ010000212.1:0-25686 GCA_036560885.1 Methylocella sp. | reverse complement strand
AGAGTGTGGATGGCATGTGCCCCGCTTGCAATCCCAAATCAGCGAAACTCTGACTGACTGCCGTCGGCCAAAGGAGGCGGCGATGGAATCCCCTCCAAAAATTTGGCCGGTTGGTATATCTGATTTGCTGAGCGCGCGCTTCACCTTGACCAATTGGTCGCATGCGCCGAGAAGCGTCTTGATCTTGTAGTCATCTAACGACTTCACATGGGACGGCCGAAACCAGCCCGTCCGTAGTATAAAACACTTTTCAAGCCGCGGGAGACGTGTTTCTTGATCGGAACCAATTCGGTAAATCTTGGCTTTCGGCCGAGCAATCTGGCTTTTGGAACGAGCTTTGTGCGCGGCAAAACGGGGACGGCATTGCCAAAAAGATCACACCTCGGTCATCTGAAGAATGTCGTTAAGGAAAGAATGCTATGAAAACGTCAACTATGTATTTCTTGTCCGCTCTAATTCTTGTCGCAGGGTCTCTAGTGCTATCTGGATGCAGTCAAGGTTCTAGCAATTCTACCAATATATTCTATCGGCCGGTCGGCATATGCAAAGGCTATGAATCGCCAGCTAGCCCTATAACCGCAGGCGCAAACAAAGGCTTTGCTGTCTTCAAAATCGAATCCGTGGACAATACAAAATACGGCAGCAGCTTCGCTTTCGCGCCGGAGCGGCTTTTTGTGAACCAAGCCCCGCCTGTACTCGCGTTAGGAACCGGGAATCGCCGCTTTGTGTATCCAGATCCGAAATTCGCACAGGCCATGGGCTTTGGGAGCATTCCGCAAACCACTATCCCGGCGGGCGAAAAACTCGACATCAATAGTGTTGTTATCATTCCCCTTGACATAAGTAATCCAAGCGGCGGGGCCGAAGCCAATCAATTCAGTTTCGAGCTTGCGTATGATACTGGGAGCGGACAGCGCGGCGAGCAGGATAACGTAAATGAAGATATTGTCTTCACCATAACAACCCCCCCGGACGCGAAGTGGTCGGTGGTCGAGAATTGCAAAGAGCTGTCGTTCAAATAGCGACCGCTGAAAAGGCGGGAAACATTCTTGTTGAAGGTCGGCTTTACCGAACGCTTGCACGTTAGGCATTGCGAATCGGCCTGCTCGAATGGCCGCAAGGTTTTCCCGCGAGGAAATTTGCCAATCGCATTGACCGGCGGGCACAATCTTCTACGGGAATGCCGCAGCGGCATGGATTGCGACGCACTGCCGGCAAACCGATCCCTCTCGCTAAGTTTCAGCGCATGGCCTAAAACGGGTACCTCGCGCGGTCGCCCCAGCTTTAATGGCCGGTTAACAAATAAGCGCTCGGGGGCGTAGTCCAATAAAGATAAATTACATAGATTACATATGCCGGGATGACGATGCGGGTGAGCATCAGAATTTTCATCAACATATCCGCCTGACGCTTATTTTTCGCCGCAATAATTTCCTTCTCCGTGAGTTCGGCTTTTAAAGTCTCTTCTTGCGATAGCTTTGTACTCGTCTCCATCGTCATCGTGTTCTCCTTTACGATATATTGTTCAACTACTCGATTCTTCGAGCTTAGCTAGAAGCTCGTTTCTATACCGCACACGCCAAGTGTAGCACCTCGCGAGTCCGCTTGTCGGGATCAAGTTCCGCACCATCAAGAAATACGGCAATATCCGCCCTGCTGCTGCAGTTTGGCACCAAAACTGGCGTCCCTCAGAACTGCCGCAACGCCGAACGCTTCCAGAGGTTCCGGTAAGGTCGTAGTATTGCGGGTCGCTGGAAGCGGGGCTCCGCTTTTGTCGTATTGAACGATGCTGCCCTGGATGATGAGACCCAGAACTAGCGCCATAAAAACGAGAGGAATGCCTAGAACGATTTCCGAGGCCGTCATGGGGGAGGCTCCCATCGGCCGATGCGCCCTTGTTCGCGCCATAACTCGGCGTCCAAGGATTATCCTGGGCTGCCGCCAGGGACCACTCATGCAAACTGCTCCTGCCGTCCGAAGACGTATGCAGGAGTCATCAGCCCCGAGGGCAATTTATGGCGAACTCCATCGCCTATGTCATATTACACCACACTAGAAAGTTGGCCGCAAGATGTCAACGGAATTTGCAAGCCCGAACGCATAAAGACCTCATGTAGGAGCGGCACGCGTGGCCAGACGGCCTTTTGACGTCTTCGACGCAGGCCGGCTGGCGCAATTTGGCGACCCGCAGCCGCGCCGCAAGGCGCTTGTCCTGTCGCCTTGATGCTTCGCGATCGAGCACGAGCAAGATCGCTCCTCCTAATTGTGGCGATTATCCCTTACCTGACTTACGGTTAGGTTTATGCGAGTCGGCCTGCACAAGTAGCGGCAAGGTTTTCCCGTGAAGAATTTTCCAATCGGATTGACCGGCGGGCCCAAACTTTTAGGTGAATAACGGTCCGGAGTGGATTGCGACACACAGCCGGCAAACCGATCCCCTCGCTGGTTTCAGCGCACGATCTTTCGGGATTTAAAACGGCTACCTCGCGCGGCCGTCGCAGCTTTAATGGCCGGTCAATAAGTAAGCGCTGGGTGCCGTAGTCCAATAGAGATAGATTACATAGATCACATACGCCGGAATGACTACGCGCGTGGCCATCAAAATTTTCATCAACATGTCTGCCTGACGCTTATTTTTTGCCGCAATCGTTTCCTTCTCCGTGATTTCGGCTTTTAAAGTCTCTTCTTGCGATAGCTTCACACTCGTCTCCATCGTCATCGTATCCTCGTTTGTGATATCTTGCTCTACTACTCGGTTCTGTTCTACCGGCTTGGCTTGGAGCTCATTCCTATACTGCACCACTTGGAGCCTTGCTCATGGCAACTGTTCCATGGCGTCAATCTGTCAGCGAATTAAATGTGAGAAGGAAATGTTTCAACCGCTGTTGTACGAATAAGACCACCACATATTCTGCCGCGCCTCATTGATTTATATCAAGCGGCAAGACGGAAAGCCGGTTCACGAAGCACTTCTCTTTCGTCGCCCCGCATTAATGCAGGACACATTGCCCTTTCGGATCATGCACACGACCTCGAAGCCTTGATCATCGCCGCCGCCGTGGGCAACGTCCTGAATCCCCGTTCGGTTTATCAGCTGCTTCGATATGTCGCGGGGTGGCGGCGGATCGCGGCTTTGCCTCGCTTGACGAACTTTTGCGCCTGCGCGGAATGCGCCCGAAGTGAATCAAGCCCGCTTGTCCGGCCACCGGCAGAGATCGGAAATCAAGCAGCGCTCACATTCTGGACGCCGGGCCTTGCAGACGTATCTGCCATGCAGAATCAGCCAATGATGCGCATGGGGCTTGAATGCACAGGGAATGATTTTCTCAAGTCCGCGTTCGACCTCGATCGGCGTCTTGCCCACAGCCAAGGGAATGCGATTGGAAACCCGGAAAATATGCGTGTCGACGGCAATCGCCGGCGTGCCGAAAGCAGTGTTCATGACCACGTTGGCGGTCTTTCGGCCTACTCCAGGGAGCGTTACGAGCGCCTCGCGGCTGCGCGGGACCTCACCGCCGAAATCCTTGACGAGCCGCCGCGACAAGGCAATCACATTTTTTGCCTTGGTCCGGTAAAGGCCAATCGTCTTGATCATCTCCTGGAGCTTTTCCTCCCCTAGCGCAGCCATTTCGGCTGGGGTGCTGGCCACGGCGAAAAGCGCGCGCGTGGCCTTGTTGACACCGACATCGGTCGCTTGCGCCGAAAGCACGACCGCGACAAGCAGGGTGAAGGCGTTCACATAGGAAAGTTCGCCTTTTGGGTGCGGATTGGCAGCTTCGAATCGGCGGAAAATCTCGGCGACCGTTGCAGGATCTGGCGGCGGCGAACTGTGCGGTTTCGTGGAGCGGCGGGGGGTTTTTTTTTGTGGCGTATTCGGCTTCGTTCCAGGCGCGGGTGCGGAGCCGGCCAAAATTTTGGCCGCCGGTTTCTTGATTGCCGTCGTTCTTTTGCGCATCCGCGCGTTATAAAATCCACGCCCCGTCGAAAGCAAGGCAAGCGCGCGGTGGGGAAAAGTCCGGCCGCCCATGGGGGGACAAGGGCGGCCGGTCCGGATCAAGTTCCTCGCCGGCTGGTTAGGGCTAGACCGGCGCGGGACCGTCACCGGGAAGGCGCGGAGGCATCGAACTCCGTGACTTGACGATAGCCAATTCGGCGCCAGGTCTCTTGACCCGAACGTGTCATCCCTGCGTGAAAGAATGGTAATTTTCCGGCGCTGGACGGTAGCGCTTCGTTGCGAAGTTCGCGTTTCTCCTCCGATAGCGCATGTCCTGAATAAGGCGGACGTACGCCATGCCGTTTGTTGTGTCAGATGGAAAGCTTGACTCCGACGACGGCCATGACGCCAGCGAGAACGGGACGGAGAAACCGGTCCGGAATCCTGGCGGCGAGATGGCTCCCGATCGCGATGCCCGGCAGGGAGCCGATTAGGAGCGAGGCGAGCAGGCTCCAATCGACCGAACCCATCAGCCAGTAGCCGAGCCCCGCGACGAAAGTCAGCGGCACGGCGTGCGCGATGTCGGACCCGACAAGCCGCACCGTCGGCAGGCGCGGATAGAGGGCAAGCAGTACCGTCATGCCGATGGCGCCGGCGCCGACTGAAGAAATCGATACAAGAAAGCCGAGGAAGGCGCCGAGCAGAATGGTGAGGAGCCGCGTCTGCCGGTCACTCAGGCAGTCCGTGTATCTGGCGATGAGATCGCGCAGCGAGTTGCGGAATAAAATTGCGATGGCGGAGAGGAGCACGGCAAGACCCAGCAACGAGGTGATGAGGCCGTTGGCCCCATGACCGCTCGACTTGCCGAGCCAGGAGACGCACGCCAGGGTCGCAATCGTCGCGGGCACGCTGCCGGACGCAAGCCGCCGAGTTACTTGCCAGTCGATGGTGCCGTTTAGACTATGGACGAGCGTGCCGCTGCACTTCGTGATGGCGGCGTAGAGAAGGTCGGTCCCAACTGCGGTCGCCGGTACGATTCCGAAGACGAGCACCAGCAGAGGCGTCATCAGCGAGCCGCCCCCGACGCCCGTGAAGCCGACGAGGCTGCCGACGATGAAACCAGAGACCGAATAGAGCGGTTCGATCGAATGGAGGAAATCGAACATGGAACGCTTTCTTCACAGTTTCGCCCGCACACGGGCACGGACGGGCCAGGAAAATTTCTTCTTTTCCTTGCTCCCGTGCGGGATTTGTAGCGCTCCGCGAACTAATCGTCGAATTCCATACAGAATTCCCCCGTGGGATCATAGGAAACATTGAGGAGCTTCGCCTCATATCGAGAAATCCTAGTCGAAGACCCTTGTGTTGCGCAGCCTTATGAATACTCGGTCATTTGGTTTGAGCCCAAGGTCCTTGTAAACGTGCGCGGGCAGAGCCGCGTCGACGACCGCTTCCTCGTCGATGTGCGCAAGTTCGACGTTCACCGAGGAACCGGCGAAAGCGATATGGTTGATTCTGGCGGCGACACCGGAGCCGTCAATATTCTCACGCCTTATTTCAATGTCATGCGGGCGCACGAAAGTCACGCCGCCCCCATTCGCCTGGCCGGCTGTCATGGCATTTCCAGCAATTGTCTTGCGGGCATGAAAAAGATTGTAACTACCCAAAAACTTGAAGACAAATGGATTGGCTGGGTAGTCGTAGATTGCCTCCGGCGAGTCGAATTGCTCAATTCGGCCTTCATTCATGACCGCAACTCTATCCGACACCTCAAGCGCCTCTTCCTGGTCGTGGGTGACAAGGATTGTCGTCACATGGATCGTGTGATGCAGCTTGCGCAGCCAGCGGCGGAGTTCGCGGCGGACAGTCGCGTCGAGGGCGCCAAAAGGCTCGTCGAGCAAAAGGACGCGAGGCTCGACCGCTAACGCCCGGGCGAGGGCAACGCGCTGGCGCTGCCCGCCGGAAAGCTGGGACGGATAACGCTGCGCGAAGTTTTGCAGCTGAACGAGTTGCAACAGCTCCCCGACCTTGGCGCGGATTTCCGCCTCCTTGGGCCGTAGGCGCCAGGGCTTCGCGCGCAGCCCGAAGGCGACATTCTCGAAAACGCTCATGTGCTTGAACAGCGCATAGTGTTGAAATACAAAGCCGATGCGGCGTTTACCGGCCTCCTGAGCGGAAACGTCGAGGCCGTCGAAGAGGATTGGCCCACTGCCAGGATCGGCAGCTTCGATCCCCGCGATCACGCGCAAAAGCGTCGTCTTGCCGGAGCCGCTCGGCCCGAGCAGTGCGATGAGTTCGCCACTCTCGACTTTGAGGTCAACATTGTCGAGCACCTTGGACCGATTGAAGGTCTTGTTGACCCCGCAAACTTCAATGCTCATAGCGTTCCTTCTCCCTCTATCGGAGTGCTTCGCTCTTGCCGGTTTGGCGCTCAACGATCGTCTGGATGATCAGAGTGACGAATGCCAGGAAGGCCAGCAATGACGCGACGCTAAACGCTGCCTGGTTGTTGTATTCGTTCCACAGTTTTTCGATCCGCAGCGGCATTGTGTCATTCGAGTCAATATGTCCCGAGACCACCGAGACCGCGCCAAATTCGCCAAAAACCCGTGCAGTGCAAAGGATTACGCCATAGAGTAAGGCCCATTTGATATTGGGCAAGGTGACCGTCCGGAACGTGCGCCAGCCCGAGGCGCCAAGCGAGAGAGCCGCCACCTCTTCGCCTGACCCCTGCGCTTCCATGAGTGGAATCAATGCGCGCGCGACAAACGGAAAGGTGACAAAGATCGACGCGAGCACAATCGCCAAGGGCGTAAAAATGATGCCCGTGAAGGTTCTGGTGAAGACGAGCGGCCACCAATCTCGCGCGAAGCCACGCCAGGCAAGCGAGAAAGGGTCGGGCCAAGTCCAGCTCGAAGCCCATCCACCAAGCGCGCCGCCGCGGCCAAACAGCAAAACGAAAAGCAAACCCGCGATGACCGGCGACACCGAAAAAGGCAGGTCGATCAACGCGATCAATAAGGAGCGGCCCTTGAAGCGGAATTTTGTCACAGACCATGCGGCCGCAAGCCCGAAGACGATGTTGAGGGGAACGGCGATGGCCGCGATGGCCGCAGTCAGCCGGACCGAACTCCAGGTCTTCTCGGCCTGACCGCGCTCCGCCGCGAGCTTGTGCCGCTCGGCCGGAGTGAGTCGCGGGGCCTCGGACGAGCTAGCCACATGCAATACGCGGACATAGGCGTCAACGCCCTTGGAAAGAGCCTGGGCGAAGACGTTCAGCACCGGTATCACGATGAAAAGGGTGAGAAAGATGACCGTCGTCGCGACCATTACACGGCGGATCAGCGGATGGCCCGGTGGGGACAGGTTGCCGGACGCTCCGGTCGTCCGAGTTTGAACCGCCAGCACTTCCGCCATGAACCTGTCCTCGTCTCGAGAATGCGAACGATGCACGCGCGCCTCACGCCAACCGTTCGTGACGGCTGGTCCACCGTTCGAGGCCATTGATTGCGAGCAATATGATTAGCGAGAAGAATAGCAAAACCACGCCAATCGCGGTCGCTTGCGAATAGCGAAAGTCATCGAGTTTGGTGACGATCTGCAGGGGCGCGATCTGCGACTTGCCAGGAATATTTCCGGCGATGAAAATCACCGAGCCATATTCGCCGATTGCGCGCGCGAAGGCCAACGCCAATCCACTGAGCCAGGCCGGCAAGATTTCAGGAAAGATAATACGCCGCAAAATCGTCAACCTGTTGGCCCCCAGGCTCAACGCGGCGCGCTCATATTCCGTATCCCAATCGCGCAGTACCGGCTGGACCGTCCGCACCACGAAGGGCAGTCCAACGAATATTAGGACAAGCACGATTCCGGTATTGGTGTTGGAATAGGCAAAACTTAACCACGATAGGGCATCGGCGGACAAAACATCGCCATACCCGGCGAGACGCGCCACCCTGTTGATAGAGCCCGTGACGTGGCGGCCCAATCCGCCGATCCAACCGTCCGCCAGATAAAGCGAACTGAACGTCAAACCAGCGACCGCGGTCGGCAAGGCGAAAGGAAAGTCGATGAGCGCGTCGAACAGCCGCCGGCCTGGGAAAGGCTCCCGTACGAGCACCCAGGCAACGATCAGTCCAAATACGCCATTGACGGCCGCCGCGATGGCCGAGGCGGTGAAAGTAAGCCTGAAGGACGCGACAACAAGCGGATCGGTGACAGTCTGCCAGAAGTCACTCCAGCTGAGGTGAGCCGTCTTGAAAACCATCCCTGCGAGCGGAATAAGGACCATGACGGACAGATAAAAAAGTGTATAGCCGAGGGTAAGCGGCAGACCCGGAACAAGCCGGGACCGGTGCGGCGTGGAGCGAAACAGCTTGCCTGCCGATGATTCCGAAGAGATTCCGCCCGCGGCCGCACCTCCGCTCATTTTGCCGGCCTGTAGATCTGATCGAATAGCGCGCCCTCGGCGAAGAATGCTTCATGCGCCTTCACCCAGCCGCCAAAGGTCTCATCGATGGTGAAAAGCGGGAAAGGCGGCAATTCCGCGCGGTATTTTTTCAAAGCCTCGACATCGCGCGGCCTGTAATGAAGCTGCGCCATGGTCTCTTGCGCTTCGGACGTATAGAGAAACCTCAAATAGGCTTCCGCGATGTCCCGCGTGCCTTTTTTGTCCACGACTTCATCGACGACGGCAACCGGCGGCTCGCCGAGAATGCTGCTCGGCGGATAGACAATTTCGAACTTGTCCTTGCCGAACTCGTCGAGCGCCAGCCACAGCTCGTTCTCCCAATTCAACAGGACGTCGCCAAGCTGCTTTTGCGCGAAGGTGACGGTCGCGCCGCGGGCGCCGGTATCCAGAACCGGAACATTGTGGTTGTAGAACGACTCGATGGCCGCGCGGGCTTTGGCGTTCTGATAGACTGGGAAGTCCTGCGCCGTCTGCGCCGCCGCCTGCGATTCCTTCAATCCCTCGAGCGTGGAGAGATCGTGGGACTTCGCACCAGCCACCGCGCCCCAGAGCGCCAGGAACGCCCAGCGCCCGGCGCCGCTCGTCTTCGGATTGGACACGATCACCGCTACGTCCGGGCGGATCAAATCTGTCCAATCCTTGATATTTTTCGGATTGCCCTTGCGCACGAGAAAGCCAACTGTCGAAGTATAAGGGGAGGAATTGTAAGGCAGTTTTTCCTGCCAGCCGGGCTTGATCAGCCCGGCGCGCTCGATCGCGATAATGTCCCAAGCGAGGGCCAAAGTGACGACATCGGCCTTTAGCCCGTCGATGACCGAACGCGCTTGCTTGCTCGACCCCGCATGCGACTGTTCGAAGGTCACGCTCACACCCGTGCGGCTCTTATAGCGCTCAGCGAACAAATCGTTGATTTCCGTATAGAGTTCCCGCGTGGGATCGTAGGAAACATTGAGGAGCTTCGCCTCCTTGCTCATCGCCGGAATCGAGGCGGCGGCAAACCACAGGCTCAAGCAGAAAATCCACACGCCCACGCGGAATTGTCGGGCGCCCTTGCCGCCCACGGCGTTTGCGGCGAAACACTGTAAAATTAACTCAAACTTCGGCATCATGAGCGCAACCTATTCTGTCCTTAGAGTGCCCAGCCGGGAAACGTGCTGCTAGCGACTGTTTCTCGCGAGGCATCTTTATACACTAAGTCTATAGAAATTTAGGTTGTCAATAGCCGGGGCGGCGTGTCAAAGGATTTTCCTGCCTTTCACTGATATTTTTAGACAGGTTGAGCGCGCGCCCAGACTGGAACCGGGCAGATATCGAGCTTGCTTGGACGCTACCGTTTAGCTTAAGTTTGAAGAAGGCTGCCAAGTGCCAAGAGATGGAGCATGCCGCCGTGCCAAGCCGCCCGCCTGTGCCGCCCTTCACGCGCGAAACCGCGGTGGAAAAAGTTCGGCTTGCCGAGGATGCCCGGAACAGCCGCGACCCTGCCCGCGTTTCACTTGCCTATACCGTAGACAGCCGCTGGCGAAACCGCGCGGAATTTTTTGCCGGGCGCGGGGCAATCGTCGAATTCCTAACGCGCAAATGGGCAAGCGAACTTGATTACCGGCTTATCAAGGAGCTTTGGGCGTTCCATGAAAACCATATCAGTGTGCGTTTCCAATATGAGTGGCGCGATGCTTCCGGCCAATGGTTTCGCGCGCATGGCAACGAGCAATGGGAGTTCGACGGCGACGGGCTGATGTCCCGCCGGGACGCAAGTATCAATGACGTGGCGATCGCCTTCGAAGAGCGCAAATTCCTGTGGCCCGCCGGACCGCGTCCTTTAGGCTATCCTGGCTTGAGCGAACTCGGTCTATGACCGCAGATTTTCGCTCTGGGCGGTGCCTCGCCCGACGCTGGAATAGACAAAACCGCTCTGGGCCATGTCCGCGGGATCGTAAATGTTGCGCAGATCGATCATGACGGGCGCGGCGAGAGCCGATTTGACGCGCTCGAGATCGAGCGCGCGGAACGCATCCCATTCGGTCACAATGACCAGGGCGTCGGCCTTGTCGCAGCAGGAATAGGGGTCATAAAAAAAAGTGAGGCCGTCAAGAACCTGGCGAGCCTGATCCATACCCTCGGGATCGAAGGCATTGACGTGCGCGCCGGCATCTTGCAGCGCGGTGATAATCGAAATCGCGGGAGAATAGCGCATGTCGTCGGTATTCGGCTTGAATGTGAGGCCCAAAACCGCAATGGTTTTGCCGCGCACCGTCCCGCCGCAGGCCGCCAAGATTTTTCGGGCCATGGCGCGCTTGCGCTGGTCATTGATCGCGGCAACCTCTTCGACGATACGGACCGGCGCGCCATGATCCTGCGCGGTCTTAATCAGAGCCTGGGTGTCCTTCGGAAAGCAGGAGCCGCCATAGCCCGGGCCCGCATGCAGAAATTTGGACCCGATGCGCTTGTCGAGACCGATTCCGCGCGCCACGTCCTGGACGTTGGCCCCGACCCGCTCGCAAAGGTCGGCGATCTCGTTGATGAAGGTTATTTTCGTGGCGAGAAACGCGTTGGCCGCGTATTTGGTCAGTTCCGAGGTGCGGCGGCTGGTAAAAAGGAAGGGGGCCTGGTTCAGATAGAGAGGCCGGTAGATTTCCTTCATGACCGTTTCCGCGCGCTTGTCCTCGACACCGATGACGATGCGGTCCGGCCGCTTGAAATCGTCGATCGCCGCCCCTTCGCGCAGAAACTCCGGATTGGAAACAACCGCGAAATCGGCGTCCGGCCGGGTTTCGCGAATAATCCTCTCGACTTCATCGCCGGTGCCGACAGGAACGGTTGATTTTGTCACGACCACCGTAAACCCATCGAGCCCGGAGGCGATCGCCCGCGCAGCTTGGTAAACGAAAGAAAGATCGGCATGGCCGTCACCGCGCCGCGACGGGGTTCCAACCGCGATGAAAACCGCTTGCGATGAAGCGACCGCTGCGGCAAGAGCGGTGGAAAAAGAAAGCCGGCGTTGCCGCATGTTGTTTAGGACAATATCGTGCAAACCGGGCTCGAAAATCGGCATTTTCCCCGCCCTTAAGGCCTCGATTTTTTGGTCGTCGTTGTCAACACAAACGACCGTATGGCCGAAATCCGCGAGACACGCTCCCGACACAAGCCCCACGTAGCCAGAACCGATCATTGCAATGTGCATATCTTTCGCCTCCAAGGCGCAGGCAATTTTCCACAGCCTTAGCACGGTTGAATGCGGGCGGCACCTCCCGCCTGCACGGGGTGGCGGGCCGCGCCGTACGAAA
The DNA here is from genome assembly GCA_036560885.1 of Methylocella sp. Classification (GTDB taxonomy): domain Bacteria; phylum Pseudomonadota; class Alphaproteobacteria; order Rhizobiales; family Beijerinckiaceae; genus Methylocapsa. Next base: position 13,997 of record DATBQJ010000212.1, on the reverse strand, counting down.
ACATGCGACCTGCCCGGAAATGGGGTAAATCGCCGCCTGCGGAAAAATTTTACCGGTTTTTTGCGAATGAAGCCATGACCGGCAGGCGACAGGCAAGCAAGGGCGCAACGTCATGAGCGCGGATTCATCACCTGATTTATGTGTCCTCGGCGGTGGACCTGGCGGTTTGTCGCTGGCGCTTGGAGCGGCGGCTTGCGGCCGATCCGTGGTGCTTGTCGAAAAAGGCACTCTCGGCGGCCGGAGACTAACCGATGCCATTCCGCGTCACGCCTTGCTTGCGGCGAGCCGGGCCGCCACCTTGGCGCGTGGCGCCTCCGCATTCGGCATCGCGATTCCTGAGCCGCAAATCGATTTTACGCGGGTAAGTCAACATGCCGCTGCCGTGCTTGCGGCGATCGCGCCAAACTATTCGCAAGCGCGTCTCGAAGCCATGAACGTGAAGGTCATTTGTGCGCCGGGACGTTTCACTCACCCCGATACCTGCGAGGCGGGCGGAGAGAAAATCAAGGCGCGACGCTTCGTTGTCGCGACCGGGTCCGTCGAGAGAATCCTGCCTATTCCGGGGCTCGATCTCGTGCGGCCGATCAACTGTGCCGGGCTCTGCGCGTTGGAACATCCGCCCCAGCGTCTCATTGTCATCGGCGCCGATCCGGACGGGCTCGCGCTCGCGCAAGCGATGCGCCGTCTCGGAAGCGAGACGATCGTGCTTGCGGAGGAGGAACTGTTTGTTTCTGAAGACAAAGAACTTACCGCCTCGGTGCGCGCCGCGTTCGCGCGCGACGGCGTCGTCATTCATGAGGACGTGCGGATCACGCGGGTCGAGCCGCGCAGCGACGGCGTTCGAGTTTTCATTGCTGCCGCTGGGCATGAAAAACGGGTCGTGGGTTCGCACATTCTGATCGCCGCCGGCCGTTCGCCGGCCATCGACGGACTCGGTCTTGCTGCGGCGAATGTGCGCTACAACGGAAACGGCATTGCCACGACCGGCGCTTCCCTTGTCACCAGCAACCGGCGGATCCACGCGATTGGCGCGGCTGCGCGAATCGGGCGGCAGGGTAGCGACGCCGAACAGCACGCCAATCTCGTCCTGCGCGCCATTCTCGGACTGCCGGGCGGGCGAACGCACCGGCAAGTGGCCGCACGGGTTATTTTGACTTCCCCCGCGATGGCTACGGCGGGGCTCATGGAAGCGCAAGCGCGGGCGGCCCATCGCCATATCCACGTGCTCCGCTGGCCGTTTGCCGAAACGGAACGGGCCCGCATCGAGCATCGCGCCGGTGGGCACGTCAAGCTTGTCACCAGCCGCGACGGAGGCCTTCTCGGCGCCGGTATCGTCGGGCCGGGCGCGGAGGAATTGATCAACCTCTTTACGCTCGCAATATCGAAAGGCATGACCGTCAGCGATATCGCCGCTCTCACCGTTCCTTACCCCGCGCTGGCCGATGCGGCGCGGCGGGCGGCGATGATGTTTCGGGACAGCAGACTCGACACCCCGTTAGGGCGTTTTCTGATCGAATTGACCCGCTCGATTGAGCAGCAAACCCATAAATTTAGAGAGTTGGCGGGGTTCCTTGCCGGGAAGGCCCGGCAAGTTTTCCGCAGCCCAACGTAGCGCATCATCACAAAAGGGTGTAGAATAACAAAACAAAATGGGGTGAGAAAACAAACAATTGGCCGCGCGGGCGATTCTCGGTGGAGCGGCCGTGGGCGGGGCGGAACAATGCCGCGCCTCTGGCACCGGTTCGAATAGGGGTTGCCATGAGCGATCTCGTGATGCCTCCGCGCGAGGATCTCGCGGCGAACGGAATGCTCGCGAAAAAGCGGCGGCCGATCCGCGTCGGCCTCGCGACGCGGGTGCTTCTGCTAAACACCGCTTTCGTTATCGTCGCGGCAATGATGATCTACATCCCCGGCATAGCCAACTATCGCGATCACTGGTTGCGGCAACGCCTCAGCGCCGCCTATACGGCCGCGCTCGTACTCGACGCGGCGCCGCAGGCCATGGTGCCTCCCGAATTGTCGCGCCAATTGTTGGATAGCGTCGGCGCGCGGATCATCGTCCTCGACAAGCATGGAACGAAGCGAATCCTCGCCGCTTCCGAATTGCCGCGCCGGGTCGACGAAGTGTACGATTTTCGCGAGTCTGCTTTCCTGCCTTTTCCCGACGCGGTGGCCACGTTATTTGTCTCACCAGGGCGTGTCATTACGATCGTCAGCGAGGCGCCCACGGGCGGGGCATGGATCGCGATCACCATGGACGAGGCGCCGCTGATAACGGCCATGCGCGCCTACTCCCTCCGTCTTTTAGTGGTTACCCTTATTATGTCGATGATTGTTGCGAACCTCGCAACTGTCGCAATTCACTTCATGGTGCTTCGCCCGGTGCGGCGGCTTACCGACAGTTTGATCGAATTCGGCGCCAATCCCGAGAGTTCCTCCCGCCGCATCATTGTCCCTTCCGGCGGCAATCACGAGATTGCATATGCCGAAGAGGAACTCGCCATTATGCAGGACGTGTTGGTCCGCGAACTGAAAGAGAAAAAACATTTGGCCGCGCTTGGGCTCGCGGTTGCGAAGATCAATCACGACATGCGCAATATGCTGACCTCGGCGCAACTTATGTCCGACCGCCTCGCGAATGCCGACGATCCGCTCGTCCAACGGCTCGCACCCAAGCTCGTGGCCACGCTCGACCGCGCGATCCGGTTCTGTGAGGCGACGCTGACCTATGGCCGAGCCGTCGATGATCCGCCAAAATTAACGCGGTTTCCGTTGCATGGCCTCGTCGCCGAGGTCATAGAAATGATAGGGCTCGAAGCAAGGGGTGGGATCGAGTTTGTCAATGCGGTTGCCGCCGATTTCGATATCTCTGCTGATCGCGAGCAAATATTTCGCGTGCTTATGAATCTTCTGCGCAATGGCGCCGAAGCGCTGGAAAATGTCAGAATGGAGCCCGGGCGGCCAAAGCGGATCCGGGTAAGGTCCTGGCTTGAGGACAAAGCGGCGGTGATTGAGGTCGCCGACACCGGACCCGGCGTGCCGGAGAGCACGCGGGCGCGGCTTTTTACTGCTTTCAGTTCAAGCCGTACTGGCGGATCCGGCCTCGGCCTCGTGATCTCGGCCGATCTCGTGCATGGCCATGGCGGCGCCATCACGCTCGTCACCGGCGCCGATGAAGATAATCCGGGCGCAAAATTTCAGATCACGCTGCCCCAAGCCGCCATTGGCGCGCAATAAAGGGATAGCGTTTCCTTGCACCAGGGCGAAATCCTAAATCGTTAAGCTGCGAAAAGGGTGGCCCGCAACGTTGGGTCGACGCAGGCTCTGATCCGCTTCCGGCGCAAGGAGCCTTTTGGTTTTGTTGGCTTTGAGGATGTTGAAGGCGGCGTGCCGGATGATCGCGACGTTTAATGGCGAGGCGTCTTTTCGGGTCCGGCAACGATCCAAAAAACCGTTTGCCATGGCGTGTTCCTCCCACGCCCTTGGAATCCACCATGGCTAACGCATCCTTAACAATTTAGGATTCCGCTCTGAGGATCGCGCAGGGGAGATCGAGCTTCGGGCTAGAAACACCGGCCTCATTCTGCTAGGAAATTGAAAAGGCCCCGTAACTCAAATCGCGCGCAGCATTCCTAAAGCCGGTGCCGAAAATTCGAGTCTTGCCGGGATCGCGTGCTGAGAGAGTGCCTGAGTCGCGGCAGTTCTTATCTAAGTCATTCAAATTACTTGTATGTCCCGGTAGCTCAGCAGGATAGAGCGGCGGTTTCCTAAACCGTAGGTCGGGGGTTCGAGTCCCTTCCGGGACGCCATCTTTGCGGGTGTCCAGCCCTGAGACATGGGTAACAAAACGTACCTAAGACATAGGTGACAACCTTGGGCCGAAGGGGTTGTCGAGGGGCTGCAGAGTTCTTTGCTCCAAGTCGAAACAACCAAGATCATAGGTGCCTGAAGCTGACGAGCCAAATGCCATCGTCGACTTCCTTGATTCCAAGTCTTTGGCCCGCCAGCACGGTCGAGATGTTGATCTTCTTGCGGTAGAGGCAAAGGCGGCCGCAGGCCGTGACGAGGATATCTTTGTAAGGAATAGGCAATCCCGGGCAAGCCGCCATAGCGGCAGCTTGACATCGCCAGCAAGGCGTCTCACCAAGAGTTCACGGATCTTGCGCGCGCCCCAATTTAGCTTATCGCGCTTGAGTCTGACGCTGAGGCTCTCGATTTGGCTCGGCAGCTGGTTGGCGTAGCGCAAGGGCCGCCGAGAGCGGTCGGTCAAGGCTTCGAGCCGTGCTCCTTATAGCGGTCGAAAATTTTGTAGCTGGTTTTACGGGAGACGCCGAACTGCCGCAGAGATCCGTCATCGAATCTCGCGATAGACGCGATGGCAGACGACGGATCGCCGCATTTGCTGGCACGGCGGCCCAACGGCTCGCCCCGGCTATCATAGCAAAGCGTCCAGCCAAGCCTGTAGCGAAGCCCAAAGGAAAAGCACGGTCGCGGTGGCGCCGAGCCCGCACCGCACCGCATGCAATCTGCCCCATGCCTGGATTAGTTCGCGGCTTTTTGGGCCCGCATTTTGCGGTTGGATTGCCATCAGAAGCTTGTTCGTTGGCAAGATGGCAATGAGCGTGAAAGGCCAATTGGCAAGGAGCATGAAGGCCCCCACGACCCAACGCCAGTCCATGCTGGCACGCGCGGCAACGATACCAAGGAGAAAGCCGACGATAGCCAAGGGCGCTTGCATAGCAAAGCCGCGCTGATAAGCCAATTTCCATTCCGCGAGGAGGGCTCGGTCGTCAAGCGCAAGGCGGGCCGGTTGTTCCGCTACGCTGACGTAGACGGCGGCGCCTGTAAACAGAGCAGCGGCAATGAGTGCGAGTTGTCCTGCGAGCACGCGACTCAGTCCTTTGATCCGCCCATTACACTGTTTCACAATTGAAGGGCGTCAGCCAGCCCGGACCAAATTGAGAGTGAGCTAGCACGTTCCACGCCAAGCAACAACCGCGGCAGTCACGGAGGCCAAAAAGCCCAATGCGGTTCCTGGTACCGATTCTGTTCCCTGCAGAACGGCAAGGATACACGGCGGCGAAATAACAATGGCAGCGAGAAATTTGCGAATGAGCGGGAATAAAGTGGCGCTACGCCAAGTCTCGATTGCAGCAACTCTTTTTTTCCCTAGCGCCACCTTTGCGAATGTCGCGCCCGCGGTTAAAGGACATAGCGATGCCCCGCCCCGTGTTTCTCCAAAAAGCATTGGGCACATCCGCGACACCGCCTCCAATGCCGCACCGGCCGGCGACCTGTCACATCGACGGAGTCGAAAATGCCTATTTTAGCGCCGCCCCATTGGAGCAGCAGTTTCGGCAGGACCTTCGAAATGGGCTTTTCTGTTGACGAAGTACCCCTCCCATGAAAATTTTGCGGCGGTGGTGCTGCCACATCTCGACGATGCCTACGCGCTCGCTCGTTGGCTTAGCGGAAGTAGCGCCGACGCGGAGGATATAGTCCAGGAAGCCTGTTTGCGGGCACTGCGAGGTCTTGATCGCTACGCCGGCGGCAGCGCCCGCGCCTGGCTTCTTGCGATCACTCGAAACACTACATTCACGTGGCTCGCGCGCAACAGGCCGAAAGCACTGCTGATAACTGAAGACATCGAAACCCTGGCGCCCGCGGACAGAGCGACGCCGGAGGAGGCCTTGATCGCCAAGGCGGACGCCGCGGCGATCGCGCTAGCGATCGGCGCATTGCCGCCGCCTTTCAAGGAAACCCTGGTGCTGCGCGACATCAATGGATTAAGCTACCGCGAGATCGCCGAAATCACGGGCGTACCCTTGGGCACGGTGATGTCACGCCTCGCCCGCGCGCGCAGTCTTCTCATGTCTGCCTTGGGGAGATCAGAGGCAAAATGAGCACGGGCAACGAAACTCTACTCACCCACGCGGCGCTCGATGGCGAGCTCGATGCTGCTGGAATGCTCGATTTCGAAAATCATTTGGCCGCGAATGCTTCCCTTGCCGCCGAATACAGCCGCCTGAAAGCCCTGCGCGAAGTCATGCAACGGGAACTCGTCAAGCCGGTGGCGCCGCCAGCCCTGCGTGAACGTGTCGCGAGGATGGCCGCGCCCTCCATCGCGCCTCGAGCGGCTCCGGCTTGGCGGGCGATTGCTGCAACGGCCGTCCTAGCGGCGGGGCTCGGAAGCGCGTCGACCTGGCTTGCGCTGCGCCCGGCAATTGAGGACACCAACCTTGTTGGCACGCTCATCGCCGATCACAAACGCGGTCTTTTGTCTGGCCAGCCTACCGATGTTGCATCGTCCGATCGCCACACGGTCAAGCCGTGGTTTGCGTCGCGTTTCGCGCTGGCCCCAAAAGTGATCGACTTAGGGCCTCAAGGCTTTCCCCTTGCGGGCGGCAGGATAGACGTGATCGCAGGCGCGCCCGCGCCTGCCCTGATCTACCGGCACAACGAGCATGTCATCAGCCTCACCGCCCTGCCCGTGCAGGGCTCGCTGACACCCCGGGCATTTGTCATTGATGGCTATTCCGTCGAGGTCTGGCGCGACGGCGCCACCGGATATTGGGCGATCTCGGACGTCGACCCCGGCGAACTTACAAAATTCCGTCAACTTTTCGACGCCGCCGCCAAAACCGGTTCGGAGAAGAGCGGTTGAGACCCGCGTATTTGGTTTCCTGGCAATTATGGCGCTCTAAGCCCGCTCCGATAAGAGACGCCGCAGCATGATTTATGATTTTGCGATTATTGGCGCTGGGATCGTCGGCTTGGCGGCGGCCCGCGAAATTTTGCGCGCGCGGCCTCAATCCTCGATCATCATTCTCGAAAAAGAAAGCGCCGTCGCCTGGCATCAAACCGGGCACAACAGCGGCGTGATCCATGCCGGCATCTATTACGCGCCGGGAAGCCTGAAGGCCCGTCTTTGCCGCGAGGGCGCCGCCGCGACAAAGGCATTCTGCGCGGAACAAGGTATAAAATTCGAAACTTGCGGCAAGCTGCTCGTCGCCACCAATGCGCTCGAAAGCGTCCGCATGGATGCCTTGTTCGAACGCACCAAGCAAAACGGCATCGAGGCCGAACGCATCGATCGCGCCGGGCTACTGCGCCTTGAGCCCAACATCACCGGCGTCGGTGCTCTCTTGGTCCCGTCGACGGGGATTGTCGATTACAAAATGGTCGCTTCGGCCTTCGCCGAAATCGTAACGGCGCAAGGCGCCGGTTTGCAGCTTGGCGCAGAAGTGGTTGCAATTCGCGAAGACGCGCGCACTGTCGAGATTTCGACGCCCGAGCAAAGCTGGATCGCGCGCGTGTTGATCGTTTGCGCAGGATTGCAGTCCGACCGTCTCGCCAAGCTGGCTGGCATGCGGATCGATCATCGGATCGTGCCGTTTCGCGGAGAATTTTATACCTTGCCAAAATCGCGGGCGGGATTGATCAGCCGCCTGATCTATCCCATTCCAGACCCAAAACTTCCCTTTGTAGGGATACATCTAACCCCAACGATCGATGGAAGAATTATCGTCGGCCCCAACGCCGTGCTCGGGTGGTCGCGGGAAGGGTATGGAAAATTTTCCTTTAACCGCCGGGATGTCCTCGACTACATGGCGTTTCCGGGGTTTTGGAAAGTCGTCGAAACGCATTTCGCAGCCGGCGTCGAGGAGATGCGTAACTCCTTGTGGAAGCAAGGCTACCTCGCCCAATTCCGGAAATATTGCCCGAGCCTCTCGTCGGCCGATCTCCAGCCGGGGCCGGCCGGCATACGCGCCCAGGCGGTGTTGCGCGACGGCACGTTGGTGCATGATTTTCTCTTTGCGGAAACCGCGAGAATGCTTCATGTGTGCAATGCGCCCTCGCCCGCGGCGACATCGGCAATTCCAATTGCGCGGATGATCGCCGGAAAGGTCCTCGCGCGGTTCGAGCAATTGTAAATTGCACGATCGGCAAAGCGCTTGCTATTTACTACAACGCGGCTCAAGCAGCGGATCAATAATTGCGGAGGAAACAGACCTATGATTGGAATTGGCCGGCTGGCGGCAACCTTGGTCTTGGGAACCGTGCTGCTGGGAGCGCGGGCGGAGGCACAGGATAGCAGCTTCATGGATATGAACATGAACATGGGCTGCATGCTGATGGCCGGCATGCACGAGATGCAAGTGTCCGTCTATCAATCTGGCGCAACGGAGGATTCGTGCCAGGATATCCCCTCTCCCGGGCCTGCCGTGATTACGCTGAGCTCGGCTTCGAAAGAACTCCGGGACATGACGGCGGAGGTGCGCATCGTGCGGGACACCGGTACCGGAACGGCGGCGAGCGGAAATCTCGATTCGGTCACGCTGGCCTATCAGCCGCCGAAGAATTTTCCGCGAGGAGTCATCACACTTCCGGCCAATTTCGATAAGCCAGGGAAATACGCGGTCCTCGTGACAGTAAGGGATGCCAAGGACATGGTGATGTCTGGCCAGCTCGGCCTGACCGTGGGAGAGGCGTCACGTCAATGGATCATTGTATACATCATTTCCGGGATCATTTTGGCGGCCGTTCTTGGATTTTATCTCCGCGATCTCGGCCGCAAAAAGATATCCAACAAAAGCGGCTAAGGCCGCCTTCCGGCGCGGCACGGCGCCTGCCGCGCGCGCCGTTTCATCCCTGGGCTCAGGCGCCGTGCGCGCCGGGCGCCTTGATGTCGGCGAGCCAAGCCTGCCAATCCTTGATCGAACCGTTGAAGGCGTTGCGATCGACATAGCCGCGAATGCCGGGGACATGGCCCTCGGCGGTATGCTGCCAGAAATGCCAGTGGCGATTGGCGTATTTGAGCGATGGATGGCATTTCACGCTGCGGACCCAGATCGGGTAATCGGAAAATTCCCCTTGCATCACGTCGCGATGGAAATCGATCGACGTGTAGATCACCGGCTTTTTCCCATAGGCCGATTCCATCGCCGCAAGCATGATTTTCATCTGGGCCAAGGCGACGTCGCGCGGGATGCGCTTGGGGCAGGTCTTCGATTGCCCGTTCCATTCGACATCGAGCACCGGCGGCAAGGCGTCCGGATCATTTGGTACATGCGCCGTAAACCACGCCGCTTGCTCCGCCATGGGCCTGCACCAATAGGCAAAATGATAAGCGCCGCGCGCCACGCCCGCGGCTTTTGCTGCGGTCCAATTCTGGGCAAATTTCTCGTCGGTGCGGTCGCCGCCCTCGGTCGCCTTGATCCAGGCGAAACGAACGCCTGAGGCCCGCACACTATTCCAATCGATATCGCCCTGATATTTGGAGACGTCGATACCGCCAACTTCATAATCCGAAGGGGTCGGGAAGAGACCATCCCCGGTGACACCGCCCGCGCAGCCGCCGGCGAGCAAGGCGAGTCCGAGCGCAAAAAACGAGCCGGGCTGGAAAAAGCAATGAGGAAAATACCGCATCGACGTGAGAGCCAGATTGAGACAGGTTCAATTTATTCCATAATCCGTAATATGTCGTTAAAAAGTCGAAAAAACGGCCGTTCCGCAGCCAAGCGTTCGATTTGGTTAACGTGGCGCAATTCCCGGAGCCCGGGGATTGGTCCGCGAAGGCTCTTCGAACCGGCGGCGACCGGCGCTCCGCTGTTTTTGCTGTCATCAATTTTTCATTTGTCTCAACGAGCGTAAAAGGCCGCGGCGGTTTCCACCCGGCCCCCGCACAAGGTCGGCGTTTCCGCTCGTCCCTCACCGCCAGACTCGCCCGCAAGACTCCCGTGAAAGGCCGCCATGCTCTCCCGTTTCGTCGCCTTTACCTCGCTCGGCCGCAAGGCGCTTCCCAACCAATACGATCTTTTTGCGTTTGCCCTTGTCCTATCCGTCTTCATCGCGATTACCCATGTTTCGCACGGGTTGACCTTGCCGCTGACGGCGCCGGAATCGACGGTCGTTTCGCTCGACTATAAGCTCTTGCCTTATTTTGCCTTGCGCACGACGTTGCGCATGTTCACCGCAATCGCCGCCTCGCTCATCTTTACGTTCGTCTACGCGACGCTTGCCGCCAAAAGCAGGCGTGCCGCGCTGGTCCTTATTCCATTGCTCGACGTCCTGCAGTCCGTACCGATCCTCGGCTTTCTGTCTTTCACGGTGACCTTTTTTCTTGGACTTTTTCCAGGCTCGATTCTAGGCGCCGAATGCGCGGCGATCTTCGCGATATTCACCTCGCAGGCCTGGAACATGGCCTTTTCCTTCTATCAATCGCTCCGCAATGTCCCGCACGATCTGAACGAAGTTGCGCATGGTTTCGGACTTTCATGGTGGCAGCGATTCTGGCAACTCGAGACGCCTTTTGCAATGCCGGGGCTCATTTGGAACATGATGATGTCGATGTCGGGAGGCTGGTTTTTCGTCGTCGCATCGGAAGCGATTGCAGTTGGCGACACTACCGTCAAACTGCCCGGCATCGGCTCCTATCTCGCACTTGCCATCGAGGAAAAGCGCATCGACGCGGTGTTCGCGGCCATCGTTGCCATGCTTGCGGTGATCCTTGCCTATGACCAATTGCTGTTCCGGCCGCTGGTCGCTTTCTCGGCACGATTTCGAGTCGAGCTTTCGGCCGGTCAGATCCAGGAAAAGTCTTTCGTGGCGAACGTCTTCGCAAGGACCCATTGGATGCGTGCATCACTGCGCGCTCCAGCCCAATTGTTACGTGCCATAGCGCTTCTGCGGATGGACCTTCCGGTTCGCTCTTCTCTGCCGCAAAGCCCCGTGTTAAGCCGCGTAATCGATGTTCTATGGGTCGCTTGTGTTGGTCTCGTCACTGTTTGGGCCGGCTGGCTCATAGTCGATTATGTGCGTCAGGAACTCAGCTGGAGCGATTTTTGGCAAAGCGTGCTCTATACCGTATTCACCATGGTGCGTGTGGTCCTGCTTATGGCACTGGCGACCGTGGTCTGGGTGCCTGCCGGAATCTGGATCGGTCTACGGCCGGCGCTCGCCGAGAAAGTGCAGCCCTTGGCACAATTCCTGGCGGCGTTTCCGGCGAACGTTATTTTCCCTGCCGCCGTCGTTCTTATTTTGAAGTTTTCCCTAAACCCCGACATCTGGCTTAGCTTTCTGATTGTGTTCGGCACGCAATGGTACATTCTCTTCAACGTCATTGCCGGAGCCTCGGCGTTTCCAAATGATCTCAAGGAAGCGGTCGCGAATTTCCGGATTCACGGCTGGGATTGGTGGAAGTGCGTTATCGTGCCCGCTATTTTCCCATATTACGTGACGGGAGCGCTGACCGCCTCGGGTGGATCCTGGAACGCGGCGATCGTCGCGGAATATGTGAAATGGGGCAACGACACGGTGTCGGCGCATGGCATCGGCGCCTACATCGCCAAGGCAACCGCGGATGGCGATTATCCCAAGATCGTGCTCGGAGTCGCGGTCATGTCGATCTTCGTCATCATGTTCAACCGCCTTCTTTGGCGTCCGCTTTACGGTCTCGCTGAGCGGCGCTTGCGGCTCGATTGAGGTGATACATGCAAAACAGCAATGCGCGGACTTCGTTTGCAAGCAAGAAGCCTTTGCTTGAGGTGAGAAACATCTCGCAGCGCTACCAGACCGGATCGGGCGAGCTTGGCCCTCCGGTCCTCGACGATGTGTCGGTCGATCTGAAAGAGGGCGAAATCGTCGGCCTGCTCGGCCGGTCTGGTTGCGGCAAATCCTCGCTCCTTCGGATCGTATCCGGGCTCGTTTTCCCTTCCGGCGGCGAGGTGAGCTATCTTGGCCAGAAGGTAGCCGGTCCGGTCGATGGCGTGGCCATGGTGTTTCAGAGTTTTGCGCTGTTTCCTTGGCTGACCGTGCTCGCCAACGTCGAGCTCGGACTCAGGGCCAAACAAGTCCCCAAGGACGAAGCCCGCCGGCGCGCGTTGAAAGCGATCGACCTCATCGGACTTGACGGTTTTGAGTCCGCTTTCCCGAAAGAACTTTCCGGCGGCATGCGCCAGCGGGTCGGTTTTGCGAGGGCGCTCGTCGTGCACCCCAATATTCTCTTGATGGACGAGCCTTTTTCGGCACTCGACGTGCTCACCGCGGAAACCCTGCGCACCGACCTTCTCGATCTCTGGGTCGAGGGACGCATGCCAATCAAGAGCATTCTTATGGTCACCCACAATATCGAGGAAGCGGTGCTGATGTGCGACCGCATCATCGTGCTATCGAGCAACCCGGGCCGGATCGCCGCCGAAATTCAGGTTAGACTGCATCATCCGCGCGACCGGCTCGATCCCGAATTCCGCCAATTGGTGGACAAGATCTACGCGCTCATGACCAAGCGGCCGGAACCGGTAGCACCAGGCCGAGAGGGGATGTTCCCCGGTCTCGGCGTTGGCATGGCCCTGCCGCGCGTTTCGACCAATACGATCGCTGGCATGATCGAGGAAATCGCTGCCGAGCCTTATTTGGGCCGCGCCGATCTTCCGGCACTCGCCGACAGCCTGCAGATGGAAGTCGATGAACTTTTTCCGGTGGCCGAAACCTTGCAATTGCTGCGTTTCGCCGAACTCGAGGAAGGCGACATCAAATTGACGCCGGCCGGCCACCGCTTCGCCGAGGCGGATGTCGATGTGCGCAAAAAGCTCTTCGGCGATCATCTTCTGACCTATTTGCCGCTTGCCGCGCGGATAAAACTCGTACTCGACGAGCGGCCTGCCCATACCGCCCGAGCGGTTCGCTTTTTGGAAGAACTCGAGGATTACATGTCGGAAGACTATGCCGAGCGCACCTTGAAGAGCGTGGTGAACTGGGGCCGCTACGGAGAGCTCTTCGCCTACGACGAGACGTCGGAGACCTTCAGCCTCGAGAACCCGCAATAGGGCCGCGCGGCGCAGCTATTCTACCCACTTGGCTACGTGCCCAATTGATACGCCGCATAAAAACCCTTAAGGCTTGGATAAGAAAAGGGCGGTATTGCCGTGACGTGGGGTTTGTCTGCCGTTTTCCTCAGGCGAACTCCGCGGGTCACGCCGGTGCTCGCCGCGGCTGACCGGGCGATTTTATCATCATACCTAAAGCGCCGGGCGCCGGACATCCTGAGGCGGCGCCGTCCTTGATCTTACGAAGTACCCATGCCCCCTCGTGCCGCCGGCTATCTCGTTCATTGCTTCACTGCCAGCGGCGCCGCTGCGGGGTTCGCAGCGCTACTCGCCGCTACCGCCGGGCAGTTTAGCGCAATGTATGCTTGGCTTGGTGTGGCGCTGGCGATCGACGCCGCGGACGGCGCCTTGGCGCGGCGGTACCAGGTCGAGAAGACTACGCCGCATATCGACGGCGTTATTCTCGACCTCGTCGTCGATTTCCTCACCTATGTCGTCGTGCCACTCGTGGCCTTGTGGCGTTCCGGCCTGCTCGAGCCGCCGCTCGCGGTCCTCGTTTGTTGCGCTGTTTGCGCTGCTTCGGCGCTTTATTTCGCCGACCGGCGCATCAAGACCCACGACCTCTGGTTTCGCGGTTTTCCGGCGATTTGGAACGTGCTCATTTTTTATATTCTGGTGTTGCAGCCGGGGCCTCTTGTCTGCACGCTCGTCATCATTGTCTTTGCGTGTTTTATGTTCGCGCCGGTCCCGTTTGTTCACCCGATGCGCGTCGTGCGCTTCCGCCTGCTGACGATTACCTTGACGTTTATGTGGTGTGCCGCCGCGATCGCAGCGATGATTCAGGGCCTCCCGGAGGCCGGCTTCCTAAGCAAGACCGTCCTGAACGTGGTGGGCCTCTATTACATCTTCCTGCCGTTCTTTCGGAATTTTCCCAAGATGCGTTGACCGCCTGTCGCGACGGCTTCCTGGGGTCCGAGACCCAGATCCGCGCCGCGCGGATCATCCTACCCGTCCCGGTGCTGAAAATTTCTCTAGAGCGGGTCCCGAATAGGCAGAATCGGAAGGGGGATTCCCGAAAGGGCCGAATCGTGATTCACCATGTTTGCTGGAATGGAGGCCGGCATGGATGGCAAAACCCTATTCGCAGGATTTACGGGAACGCATGGTGCG
>DATBQJ010000211.1:0-3136 GCA_036560885.1 Methylocella sp. | reverse complement strand
CTCGACAATCAGCGCTGGATCGTCGCTGCGGCGCCCGTCAGCTACGAGAAACCGGTGGAACTGGCGAATCGAGGAAAGTTTTCGTGCGCTTGACGCGGGTTTAAGACCGCGTTTTGCAAGCAAGGAGAGATAAGCGCGAATGTCGCCGGTCGCGGCGTCTTGCGGCGTCTTGCCCACATGAGCGAGTCCGCCACTATAACCAGCGAGGTCGCGGGCATAGGCATCAAGTGTATTTTTCGAAGCACCGCGTTCGGCCGCGATCATCTCGAGAAAGGCTTCGATCAGGGGGGGCATGCTTCGCGTCATCGCGGGGCTCCCCTTATTTGTTCAGCCGCGCCGGAGGAATCATTTGGATCATTTCGCGCGGCTGGGGCTCGACGAACGTCACCAGCGCGATCATGCCGCCATACACGAGCCCCGCCAAAATACCGGCGACCAAAAGAAATTTTATAAGAGAGGGCACGGGATACTCCATTGACGGTTCGCGCCTATCTAACAAGCGCGGGGACGCACGGCACCTTGTTGGAAATCTGTTAGCGTCGATATATGAGAAATATTATGACCGGATATATACGCAAGCGCCCCGTTGCCCGCGATCCAAAGTTCGCGCGCCTGCCAGAACTCGGCGAATCGCGCGCCACAAGCCGTTCCTGGCATCCTCCGGGCCTCCGATTCTTCGTTTTCCAAGACTCGATCCGGAACCTTTGAGCGTCCGTTACTTCCTCACCAGCAAATTCCGCCTCATCAACCCGCAGGATTTCCGGATTCTGGCGCGACCGAAGAAGATAAAATACCGCGTTGAAGACTATTACCAGGGACGGCTGCGGCGATAGGATAGCGCCATCGCAGCATCCGGCTTTCAAAGCCACGCGTCTCGCACAAGGAGAGAATGCTTGCGGGACCGGTGATCGGGGCGACACCCTCCCCATTCTGGATCGCGGTCTCCCCGGCGCTTCCGCGATCGCCGTCAGCGGCAAGCATCCGAACGAAAGAGGTTGGCGGCGGCAGCTGTTTTTTATCACCCACGACGACGATCCGGCGGCAGCGCGCGACAAGACCCAAGGCGTCCTCCGGGCGCAGTTCGCTCGCCTCGTCGATGATAAGGAGATCGAAATCGACCGAACCCGGTGGCAGGAATTGTGCGGCCAAGAGCGGGCTAATGAGAAAAACCGGCTTGATTTTCTGGATCGTGCGGCCCGCCGCGTGCATCAAATTGCGCAGCGGCATGCGAGCACGCTTGCGACTGATTTCCCTGCGTATCACACGCATTTCGCCCAAGGCGCCGACGCGCGGGATCGCCGCCTGATGGCGCGCGCGAACACTGCGGACGGCGGCCGCGCGCGACCTTTCCTCGATCTCGGTGAATAACGCGACAAGCTCCTCGCGCCGCCCGCCGCCGAGGGCGGCGAGTTCTGGGTCGGCCGCGATCGCCCTTTTCCAGCAGGCCTCGGCAAATGCGGTTTCGATTTCCACAAGTGCATTGTTGGGATCGAGCTCTCCGGAGCCAATGGCGCTGGCGATCCAGGCAGGCCCGGCCGCGCGCATTTTTCGATCGGCCAAGACGAGACTTCCCCATTCCTCAATATGAAGATGGCTCGCGGCCCACCCCGCAGCCCAAGCACTCAGACGATTGAGATCGATTGTTGCGATGGAATCGGTTTGAAAAACCGCCGCAAGGTCCAGATCGAAAAATTTTATCGTAGCGGCAAAGGCGTTGACGACCTCGTCGAGGCCGGCTTCGAGATAATCGCAATGTGCCTCCGAGGTGACGTCGCGGGCCGCGCCGATGACAAGCTCGGCATTAAGATTCGGGTCGAAGGCGGCGAGTTCCCCGGCTGTCCTGGCAACCTCGTGAATCTGGCGAAGGACTGCCCTTTTTTCTTGCCAGACATCGCTTAGAAGTGTCGCCAGGAGCCCGGCCTCGGCGGCAAATTTGCGGCGCGACGCTTGGCTCGCCAGAACCGCGTCGAGGAGGGCGAGCCGTCCGTCCGGCTGCTTCGGCAACGGCGCCGACAACAGGCTTGCGAGCGCAGCTGCCGATTTCCGGTAGGCTTTACCGGCCCGGGCGAGCCAGAACGGCGCGCCTTGGGCAAGCGGCGCGCGAAGCCCGCCAACGAGGCCGGCCCAGGCCGCCGGATGGAATCTGTGGAGATAGGGTGCTTGCTGTTCCAGCCATTTCGTGCCGGACGCTGTGCCGTCGGCTAGGTTTCGTGGGGAAGGGTGCATGGCAATCGCGGCGGCGATATTTCCGGCCCCCGGCGGCAAATACGACATGGCGCGGAAAATCGCGATGAGCGTCTTGACGCCAGCCAAGGTCGGATCCGAGGGGAGACCGAAATAGTTCGTCACCATGGTTGCATAGGCGGCGAGCGCCGCCGCTTTGCCGGCGAGCGCTTGCAGTTTCGGAATGTGGCGCTGAAGGTCCGCTGGTTTCAAAGCGCTCCGCCGCCGCACGCCAGCGTACAAATGGCTGTTGAGTGGGCCAATGGTTTCCGTGAGGCGGGCGAGCCGCTCGATCAGCCGCGCTTTTCCGGCGAATTCTTCGTCCGTCCAAAGCGCTGCCTCCTCCACAAGACGCGGATCGGGCGTAAACCCGCGCCGGGAGGCCGCGATTTGGATCGAGAGCATTCGATACGGCGTCATGGCGGTGTCGCCGATTTGGGTGTGGAGGCATTTTGCGGCATAATTCAAGCGGTCGTCCGACGCAGTCAATTGTTTTACGGTCGCGTCCGTCCCGGCGGCCGCTTGCAAAGTGCAATCCAGGCTTTCGGTAACGTGCCGCTTGCTTGCCGCGGGGCTGTAGAGATCGAGGCAAATGTCGTCGAGGCCCAGTTTGCGCAACTGGTCGTAAACAATGTCGAGAGCGGCCATTTTCCCGGCGGCGAACAGAACCGTTTGACCATCGTAAACGCTTGCCGCGATGATATTCGTGATCGTCTGCGATTTGCCGGTTCCGGACGGACCTTGGACGACAACGTTGTGGCCGGCGCGCACCGCCTCGATGACCCGCGCCTGCGAGGAGTCCGCTTCGGCAACATGAAAGGGATCGGCTGGATTTTCCTCCAGCCGGAAGGCCTCGGCCAGGACCGGAGACCCGGCCGCGAATTTTTCGCCTAAAAGTCCGCGCAAGAGCGGA
>DATBQJ010000210.1:0-8920 GCA_036560885.1 Methylocella sp. | reverse complement strand
GGTTTTGGGTCCACCAGATCCAACTCACCATCGCCGATCTCGTCGGGGAGGCCCACGACACGCATCATCCGTTAAGCGGCGATCTCTATTACGAGGACCAAAAACCGGAAGCACTGCGCCGGGCAAAGTCATTCCGTGAAGAGCGAATTCCCAAATTTCTGGGCTGGTTTGAGCGCATTCTTGCGCGGAATCCAGCAGGCGCGGGCCACCTCGCCAGCGGTCGCTTGACTTATGCCGACTTGTCGCTGTTCCAGATCGTCGAAGGCCTCGTCTATGCTTTTCCGCGAAGAATGCGGCGAATTCTCAGAGAGGTTCCTCGGGTGGTGGCTCTGCATCAAGCGGTCGCGCAACGCCCGCGCATTCGCGCCTATCTCGAAAGCGATCGCCGCATTGCATTCAACGAGCAAGGGATATTCCGTCACTATCCTGAGCTTGATGGGTAAAGCCACGCCTCAGCGTTCCAAGGGTGAATGCACGTATCACATTGACTGCCGGCTTCCCGCGAACTGGAGAGCACGATGCAAGCGATGGTGCTAAAAAAGCTTGGGAGCGCCCTTGAATGGACCGATCTTGCCGACCGGCAACCCGGGCCGGGCGAGATTCGCGCGAAGGTGGCCGCCTGCGGCGTCTGCCGCACGGATCTGCATGTCGTCGATGGCGAGCTGCCCGGCCCAAAGGTGCCGATCATCCCTGGCCATGAGATCGTTGGCCGGATCGATGCGATCGGAGCCGGCGTCCAAGGTATGACGCTCGGGGAGCGTGTGGGCATCCCCTGGCTCGGCCATACCTGCCGCGTCTGCCCTTATTGCGTGGGCGGTCAGGAAAATCTGTGCGATCAGCCGCTCTTCACCGGTTACACGCGCGACGGTGGCTTCGCGACGGCGGTGATCGCCGATGCGCGCTACGCATTTCCGCTTGGCGAGGCTGGCAGCGATGTGGCGCTCGCACCTCTGCTCTGCGCCGGGTTGATCGGCTGGCGCTCGCTGGTGATCGCGGGCGCTTGCAAGAGGCTCGGACTCTATGGCTTTGGCGCCGCGGCTCACATCGTGGCGCAGGTAGCGATTTGGCAGGGTCGAACGGTATTTGCCTTCACGCGGCCGGGCGATACGGGCTCCCAGGCCTTCGCGCGGAGACTCGGGGCGGCATGGGCAGGAGGATCCGATGAAATGCCGCCGGAGCCGCTCGACGCGGCAATCATCTATGCACCCCTGGGCGAGCTCGTGCCGCCGGCGCTGGAGGCGGTGCGAAAGGGCGGCCGCGTGGTGTGCGCGGGCATCCATATGAGCGACATCCCGCGCTTTCCCTACCGGCTGCTGTGGGAAGAGCGGCAGCTCGTGTCGGTCGCCAATCTCACCCGGGGTAACGGACTCGATTTCCTGCGTCTCGCCCCGGAAATCGGCATCGTCACCAAGACCGCGCGCTATCCGCTGAAGGATGCCAATCAGGCCCTCGCCGATCTTCGCGCCGGCCGGTTTGATGGGGCCGCCGTTCTCGTGCCTTGAGCCGTTAGCTCGGGGCAGGAGATCGGCGTACAAAACTGCGTGACGCGACCGAGCAATACACAGTACGGCGTTGACTCTAACGATAGACGAGGACGGGGATCGTGCTGTGGGTGAGGACTTTGGCTGTCACGCTGCCGAGCAAAACTGCGGAGATCCCGTGCCGGCCGTGCGAGGCCATGACGATCAAATCGCAGTGTTGGTTGTTCGCGGCATCAATAATCGCCTGGTGCGGATGTTCGTGCTCCACATACATCACGTTACAGCTCACGTCCTGCGCCAATGCCACTGTCTTCACCTGGTCGAGGCATTTGTTCGCAAAGCGTTCCATTTGCGTCTTATAGCCCCATTCTTCCGGCAGTTTCGTAAAACTCGCTGGATCCAAATCGAAAATTTGGGATAACGACATGACAGTTATGCTTGTGACTCTGGCCTTCAGCGCCCTTGCCAAAAGAATACCATGCTCGACGGCCTTCATGGACAACTCCGAGCCATCGGTAGGAATAAGAATGTTTTTGTACATGACACTTCGCTCCGATCCTGCATCATTTCGTTTCCAGGATATTCCGCTAGCGGCTGGATGCCAAATGAGGATTCAAATCGCTGCTGACGAATCGACGCATGTTTGTCATGGGCGCCGTCATAGCCGCGCCCGCGCAGCTCTGGCAAAGCGTGAGCTGCGGCACGTGGGTAGTCCGACCCCTAGACATTCTTCAAGGAACAACCACAGGTAACAATTCGGCCTCGGTCCGCTCGCCACCCATGAGCCGCCGATCCGAGTACCCGTCATGCGGCTGCGTCGCCATCCGCGTCGACACGAAGTATGTAATCGTCGCGCGTTCGCGCAAGAGCCATGCAAGAGGTGCGTCTTGATGCAAACAAGATCCGCATCCTCCGGCGCACGATCGCCGCCGTCACCGGCATTGATGTGATCGAGCACCCCGGCGATGTTCGGCCTTGCCAATGCCCGTCCGATGAGGCAATCTTGGTCTCGAAATCTGGTCATCGGGGGATGTCAACTCAGTATTCTATTCGGTGCTTGCCGGATCCCCTCGCGAAGTAAGATCGGAACATCGTCTATGAGCGAACTGGAAGAGGCACAAAATGCGGCGGGCCATGTAGCCCATTCGCCAGTAGCAAAGTTCTGGTTCAAGGAATTGCCCTACCTAGTGGTGCTGGCGCTCACAATATTGGGCGTGGCCTATACCAGCGTGTCGCACCAGCCCCTCATCGGCTATTGGGAGTTTCTTGCCATAGCGACCGGACTTGTCTGCATTACCACCGGGTGGCTTCATATTCACGACCCCAAACCCCGATTTCGGATGGTTTGGACGCAAGCCCTCCATTGGCTGGCTTTCTTGGTTGCGATGAACATCGTGCTATTTCCCGATGTTCAAGCAATGCTTAATGCGCCCGCGACCGGGCTAACGCTTCTGATGCTGCTGGCGCTTGGCACTTTTGTCGCCGGGGTTCATGTATCCTGGCACATTTGCGCTCTCGGCATCGCCATGGCACTTTTCGTGCCGGCGATCGCGTGGCTCACAGAATCTTCTCTGTTCTTGGTCTTGGGTGCCGTAGCGCTTATCGGGGTTGGTATGACGTTCTGGTGGCGCCTAAGGGGTGATCGCACCTCGACGGTGCGAGGCGAAGAATCGTCGGGCTAGAAGAGGTTCTCAAAACAATTGTGTGGTCCTGGCGATCAGGGATTCGCAATTGACCTCCACGGTAGCCGCACGCATCGTCTCGACCTCGGAGACTCTGATGCCCGACCCCTTGTCGCCCGATCTCCTCCGGAAAATGCACGCCTATTGGCGCGCGGCGAATTACCTCTCGGTCGGGCAGATCTATCTGCAAGACAATGCACTGCTCGAATCT
Source organism: Methylocella sp. (assembly GCA_036560885.1). Taxonomy (GTDB): domain Bacteria; phylum Pseudomonadota; class Alphaproteobacteria; order Rhizobiales; family Beijerinckiaceae; genus Methylocapsa. The sequence goes on along the minus strand of DATBQJ010000210.1, from coordinate 5,546 downwards.
CCGCTGAGGCTCGAACATATCAAACCCCGCTTGCTCGGGCATTGGGGCACGACACCTGGATTGAACTTTCTCTACGTCCACCTTAACCGGCTGATCAAAGAAAACGATTTGAATATTATCTATGTCATTGGTCCGGGTCACGGCGGCCCAGGCCTAGTGGCGCAGGCCTATCTCGAAGGGTCGTACACCGAGCATTATCCGGCAATTGAGCGCAGCCGGAACGGACTGCACCGGTTATTTCGCCAGTTCTCCTGGCCTTACGGAATTCCCAGTCACGTATCGCCCGAAACTCCCGGCTCCATTCACGAAGGTGGAGAATTGGGCTATTCATTGGCCCACGCCTATGGCGCCGCGTTCGACAATCCGGATCTGATTGTCGCCTGCGTCATCGGCGACGGCGAGGCGGAAACCGGTGCGCTGGCCACCAGTTGGCACTCCAACAAATTTCTGAACCCCGCGCGCGACGGCGCGGTTCTTCCGGTCCTTCATCTCAACGGATTCAAGATCGCCAATCCGACGGTGCTGGCGCGCATCAGCCGCCAGGAGTTGACGGAGCTATTGCGCGGCTACGGCTACGATCCGCATTTCGTCGAGGGCGACGATCCGGCGGCCGTGCATCAATGTCTCGCCGGTACGCTCGATGCGATTCTGGCGCAGATTCGCCAGATTCAGAGCGTCGCGCGGTCACGCGGCGACGCGGAAACCGTCGAGCGCCCGCGCTGGCCCATGATTGTCTTCCGCACGCCCAAGGGTTGGACAGGACCGAAATTCATCGACGGCAAGCCGGTCGAGGGCACCTGGCGCGCGCATCAAGTCCCGATCGCGGATTTTAAGAACCCCGAACATTTAAAGCAACTCGAAGATTGGATGAAGAGCTACCGGCCGGACGAATTGTTCGACGAACACGGCAAATTCCGCGAAGAGCTCGCCGAGCTCGCGCCGACGGGCCATCGCCGGATGGGCTCCAATCCGCGCGCCAATGGCGGTGAATTGTTGCAGCCTTTATCGATGCCCCATTTCCATGATTACGCCGTGGCCGTTGTTAGGCCCGGCAGCGTCGAGGCGGAAGCGACGCGGGTTCTCGGACAATTTCTGCGCGACGTGATGAAGCTCAATTGCGACAAACATAATTTCCGGCTCTTTGGCCCGGACGAGACCGCGTCGAATAGATTGGAGGCGGTCTACGAAGTCTCTGGCAAGGAATGGATGGCGGACGTTGAAGAGGTCGATGTTAATCTCAGCGTCAAGGGTCGCGTCATGGAGGTGCTAAGCGAACATCTGTGCGAAGGCTGGCTCGAAGGATATTTGCTCACCGGACGCCATGGCCTGTTCTCTTGCTACGAGGCCTTCATCCACATCGTCGATTCGATGCTCAATCAACATGCAAAATGGCTGAAGGTCAGCAGGAAGATTCCCTGGCGTAAGCCAATAGCGTCGCTGAATTACTTGCTCACGTCACATGTCTGGCGACAGGATCACAATGGCTTTTCCCACCAGGATCCCGGCTTTATCGATCATGTCGCGAATAAGAAATCCGATATCGTGCGCATTTATCTGCCCCCAGATGCCAACTGCCTCCTGTCGGTAGCGGATCACTGTTTGCGAAGCCGCAACTACATCAACGTGATCATCGCCGGCAAACAACCGGAGTGGCAGTGGCTCGACATGGATTCGGCCGTTCGCCATTGCACGGCCGGTACGGGTATTTGGCGATGGGCCAGCAACGATGCGGGTGATCCCGACGTGGTCATGGCCTGTGCCGGCGATGTGCCGACGCTTGAGGCGCTTGCCGCCGTGACTCTCTTGCGCGCGTATGTCCCCGACATCCGCATCCGCGTCGTCAATGTGGTGGATTTGATGGTATTGCAGCCTCAGTCCGAGCATCCTCATGGTCTGGAGGATCAGGATTTTGACGAACTGTTCACGGCAGACAAGCCGGTGATTTTCGCTTTCCATGGCTATCCCGCGATCATTCACAAGCTGACCTACCGGCGGCACAATCATGCCAATATTCATGTCCGCGGCTACAAAGAGGAAGGCACCACCACGACCCCCTTCGACATGGTTGTATTGAACAATCTCGACCGCTATCAACTTGCGCTGGACGCCATCCAGCGAATTCCACGGCTCCGCGATCAAGTGGAGACGGCGACGGCGCGGTACTGGACGACCATGGAGCGTCACAAGCTCTATATCAGCGAGCATGGCGACGACATGCCGGAGGTCCGCGAATGGCGCTGGAACTTGTAAGCTCGACGATTCCGGCGAGATAGAGCATGTCAGAGAGGTTGCGATCGATTGCCCGCTGTGTGCCGCAGCAATTTGCCGCGCGGCATGACCCTTAGCCATTATCAGCGCCCGTTATCGCATGAGACGCTTCGCACGCCGACTCGGCGCCTGTTTTTGGCCGGAGCAGCCACCTCCATGCTCGCGCGCGCGCGCGCCGACGCAAGGCCTATTGTCGTTGGCTCAAAACTCGATCTCGAAGGTGGCCTCCTCGGCCATATGATGCTGCTCGCGCTTGGCGAGGCAAAAATCGCGACGGAAAACCGGCTGCAGATCGGCCCGACCTCGATCTTGCGGGCGGCGCTTTTGTCCGGTGCCATCGATCTTTGCCCGGAATATACCGGCAACGCCGCTTTTTTCTTTCATGAAGAAGGCGATCCGGTCTGGAAGGACGCGGCGGCCGGCTACGCACGTGCGAAAAAACTCGATTACGAAAAAAACCGTCTGGTCTGGCTCACACCGGCTCCAGCCGACAACAGCTGGGTGATCGCAGTTCCGGACACGCTGGCGCGGGAGCAAAATCTGCGCACCATGGTGGATTTCGCCCACTTTGTGCGGGACGGCAAGAAAGTCAAACTTGCCGCTTCGGCGGAATTCGTTGAGAGCGCTGCCGGCCTTCCGGCCTTCGAGGCAGTCTATGGCTTCCGGCTTGCCGCCCGCCAGCTCCTCGTTCTCTCTGGCGGCGAAACTGCAGCCACCATGAAAGCGGCAGCGGACGGCATTTCTGGTGTCAATGCCGCGATGGCCTATGCCACCGACGGCGCGCTGAAAGCCCTCGACCTTCATGCTCTCGAAGATACACGCCGTGCCGAGCCGGTCTATGCGCCAGCACCCGTGGTACGGGAAGCAACGCTGGCGAGCTACCCGCAAATTAGCGCTGTTCTTAGCCCCGTTTTCGCGCAACTTGATCTTGCGAGCCTGCGCGATTTGAACGAAAAAGTCGCGGTCGAAGGCGAGGATCCAGGTGCCGTGGCAAGGGAATTTTTCCGCGCCAAAGGGCTCTCTCAATAGGTAGTTCGTCCCGAATTCCGGTTCGAACGCGGAATGGCTGCGATGCCGAAAGTCCATGACCGCGTCCTTCTTGCGCTCTCTACCCTTGGTCTTGCGGGGGTTTTTTTCGGCGGCTTTTTGAATTTCGCGCCGAACCGGCTCGCGACGGGCGTTGCCTACCCCTTGTCACAGGCCCCGTCTCTGCAAGCCGCGGCGGCAATGGCTGGGCTTTGCGGACTGGCGCTTCTAAGTTTTGCCCGCGCCCAAAAACTCTGGTCTTTCGCAACGATCCTGGCTGCAGCGTTGATTCTTTGGGGAAGCCTCGCGGGCGCCGGTCATTTCGCGGCGATTCTGATGCAAGCAGGGCCGCCGGCCGCGCGCGCGTCGCTTGGTCCCGCGTTCTGGACCTTGGCAAGCGTCGCAATCCTTGCGATCGTCGATGCCGTGCAACGAGGAGACTTTGGTTTTCTTGCCCGCGCCTCCATTGGGGCAGCAATTTGCGCGGGCTTCTTCCTGATGGCCGCCGCGGGCGATTTCGATAATCTTTCGCTCGCCAGGGAATTTTTGAACAATCGGGGCGTCTTCGTGACCGAGCTCTTCCGCCATCTCGGGCTTGTTGGCGCCGCGATTTTTTTCGCTCTGATGATTGGGGTGCCCTTAAGCGTGCTCGTTTTGCGCGAGAAGGCGGCGGCGGGTTTTGTCCTTGCGGGCTTAGGCGTATTGCAAACAATTCCCTCGATCGCGCTGTTTGGCGTCTTGATCGCGCCGATGTCGAAATTGAGCGAGGAGCTGCCTTTTCTGCGCAGCCTCGGGATCAATGGAACCGGCCCGGCGCCAGCTGTCCTAGCCTTGACGCTCTACGCGCTGCTGCCCCTCGTCCGCGGCTTTTATACAGGGTTCAGCGAAGTCGCCGTGGAGGTCAAGGACGCGGCGGCGGCCATCGGCTTTGGCTGGCGCCGAAGGTTCATCGAAGTCGAATTGCCGCTCGCCTTGCCCGCGCTCGTTTCCGGATTGCGCGTCGTGACGATCCAGGCAATCGGCTTTGCAAGCGTCGCCGCCTTGATCGGCGCGGGAGGGCTTGGCACATTCATCTTTCAAGGCATCGGACAATATGCCCTCGATCTTGTCCTCGTCGGAGCACTTCCGGTCATCGTGCTCGCGCTTTTGGTGAACCTTACATTTGAAATGCTGCTTGGCCTCGCCCGGAGAAACCTGTGATCGAGCTCTGCAACGTGTCGAAGGATTTTGGCCCCACGCCGGCGGTCTCCGATTTTTCGCTGAAAATCGAGAGCGGCGCTTTTTTCGTCCTTATCGGCCCGTCCGGCTGCGGCAAATCGACGGTACTGCGGATGATCAATGCGATGATTGTCCCTGACAAGGGACACATCGAAGTGCGTGGCGAAAACATTCGTGCGATGGAGCCCGAAAAGCTCCGGCGCGGCATCGGCTATGTGATCCAGTCGGCGGGACTTTTTCCACACTGGACGGCCGCCGACAACATACTTGCTGTGCCCCACCTCCTCAAATGGAGCCCGTCGAAATGCGCGGCGCGGCTCGACGCGCTCGTCACCATGGTGGGCATTGAAGCCGCCCTTCTGGAGCGCTACCCGAAGCAACTGTCCGGCGGCCAGCAGCAACGCATCGGCGTTGCCCGCGCGCTCGCCGCGGACCCAGACATCATCTTGATGGACGAGCCATTCGCGGCGCTCGATCCAGTGAGCCGCGTCGCCTTGCAAGAGGAGCTGCGCGGCATCCACGCGCGGAGTGGCAAGACGATCGTCTTCGTCACGCATGACATGGACGAAGCCTTGCGGCTCGCCACCGGCATGGCGGTGATGAACAACGGCCGCCTGATTCAGGCGGGCACGCCCGCTTCGATTCTCTTGGCACCAGCGGATGATTTCGTGCGCGATTTTTTGGGCGGCGAAAGCTTGCAATTACGGCTCCTCGACCTCGTGCCGGTCCGCAAGCTTATGAAACCTGGCAACGCGCGCGCGACCGGTACGATTGCCGCGGAGGCCAGTCTCAAAGCGGCCTTGAACCTGATGCTGGCGCGCCGCTGTGCGTCTCTCGGCGTCGAGGGCGAGCGCGGGGCAAGGCTCGGCGAAATCCACTTAAGCGACATTATCGCGAGGCGTGATGCCAGCTAATCGCGGATGGTCGCTCACCTTGATCCATTTGGCGCGCCGGCCAGGACTGTGGATTGCGCTCTTGTTGGTTGCCGCCATTTTCCTGATGCCGGCGGCCGGGCCGCTCATGCGGGAGCTTTT
>DATBQJ010000209.1:0-4027 GCA_036560885.1 Methylocella sp. | reverse complement strand
ATCCTCGATAGCTGCGGATTATCGAATATTTTGGAGTGACCGAGTGAGTCTTGCGAGCGAAATGTGGTCGCGTTGATAGCAACTATTCCCTCCCGCTCGAGGTTCGGACGTTCTTGGTCCGGATCGATGGAGCCAAGTCTCGGCTCGCCCCAGAACTTCCGCGAAATCGCAAGCGCCTTGTCGTCTTCCGAGGTAACCAAAATGAAATTCGGCCGCTTTTCGCCCAGCGCCTCGATTTGACCGATCTGCTTGTAAGCGACTTGCTTATCGACATCCGCATCGGCGAGAACAACATTGCGAATTTTGCCGGCTACCTTGCCGTCCCGGATCGCCATTTGACGCAACGCTTCGAGCGTCACCCAATTGCCCATCGAATGCGCAAGTATGGAAATTTCACTGACTTCGGGGTCCTTTACGAGCAGGCGCAAGCCTTGTTCGAGCGCATCGCGAGAGTAACTGGCACTCTCATGGTCATAACCATAGGCGTTAAATTTGCCCTTCGACGGCCAGGTGAAGAGAATAGGCACGACCCGTGCGTCCGAATCGTGAATAAATTGGGCGAAGCGGAAAACTGCGGCCTCGAACCGGTTGTTGTATCCATGGACGAAGACCAGCACATGCCTATTCGGTTCCCTCCGGAGAAGCTTCCGGAATACGGCTGCCGCTTCAGTCTTGTCGATGGGTTTGGTGGGTTCAAGCGTCACGAAATCGGTGGCCGGATCGCCGGGAATTTGGCGGGGATATTCAACTTCGCCTGGCCGATGCACCGGGGGAATCGAAACAACAATATCGGCAAAGTCCAGTCCCGGCCCGCGGTCGCCGGAGAACATTTCCGCCGGCGTGGTCCGCGCGCGCGTCGTCGCGACCAGCATTTCGACTTGACTCGTACCGGGAGGAGCGACCGCCCCGACGGGCTCAAGAAAACCTCTTGGGGCAGCGCAGCCGGCGAGTCCGGAAACCGTTATGAAACTAATCAGCAAGTGGCGCGGAGAAAGGCGCAAATCCACGGCGCAGGCCGCTAGGCGGCAACGAAGGCCTGTTCTCCATCGCAAAAAGTTGAAACGACGCATCGGCCAAATTGTCCAAAAACCGCTACGGTCAGGCAACGGTAGCTGGTTAGCAGCGTCAAGATCAAAGTGAAAACGCGCGAGCTGGGCGGCCTCTTCGCGCGAAGTCGCTGGTCACGTAAAATCTATGTAATATCAGTAAATTCTGTGACGCTGCAAAATTTTTCCGGGGATTCCATGGCGAATTTTTTTGCTGCGGGTTGCTTATTTGCCACAGATGGTATCGCCTGAGTGACAGGCGGTGTCGCCGTTTCTTGGGATGTTCATTCGCAAAAAAGCAAAACAGCTGGGCACCGGTATCTTTTACACCTATCGTTTCAGCTTCGGCGCGCAGATTGGCCGCCGCCAAAACCTGGCGCAGACTTTACGAATAGGCGCAGGCGACCTTGGCGATATCGGCGAGCAAGCCGATGACCGCGTTCAACTCCGTTTGGGACGATCAAGCTCTGAGCCGGTATCCGGTCTTGAAGATCCACCCCACCGCCGCAATGCACACGATCAAGAAGGCCATGATCATGCCCAGGCTAATACCGGCGCTGATATCGGAGGTCTCGTAAAAACTCCAGCGGAACCCGCTGATCAAATAGACCACGGGATTGGCCAGGGTGATCGTCCGCCAGACCGGCGGCAACATGTCGATCGAGTAAAAACTGCCGCCGAGAAAAGTCAGCGGCGTGACGATCAGCAGGGGCACGAGTTGCAGCTTCTCGAAACCATCGGCCCAAATGCCGATAATGAATCCGGAGAGGCTGAACGTGACCGAAGTGAGGATGAGGAAAGCGAGCATCAACAAGGGGTGAGCGATCTCGAACGAAACGAACATCCGTGCGGTGATCAATATGATCAAACCCAGCAGGATCGACTTGCTGGCCGCCGCGCCCACATAGCCGGTCACGATCTCGATGTAGGAGACTGGCGCCGAAAGGATCTCGTAGATCGTGCCGGAAAATTTTGGGAAAAAGATGCCGAAGGACGCGTTGGAGATACTCTGCGTCAGGAGCGACAACATGATCAATCCCGGTACGATGAAGGCGCCGTAGCTCACTCCGCCGACCGCCGTCATGCGCGAGCCGATCGCCGCGCCAAAGACGACAAAATAAAGTGATGTCGAGATGACCGGAGCGACAATGCTTTGCAGCAGCGTGCGCCAAGTCCGCGCCATCTCGAAATAATAGATCGCGCGAATGGCGTGAACGTTCATCGCCTTGCCCTCAAAAGACTGACGAAGATCTCCTCGAGCGAGCTTTCTTCCGTCTTCAAATCCTTGAAGTCGATCCCAAGCTCGCTTAGCTGTTTCATCAACGCGGCGATTCCTGTCTGGTCGCGTTGCGCGTCGAAGGTGTAGACCAACTCATTTCCGTTGGCTGACAGGTCCAGTTGATAACCGGCGAGTCCGGCGGGGACGCTCTCCAGCCTGCGCTGCAAATGCAGTGTGAGACGCCTCTTACCGAGCTTGGTCATGAGCGCGGCCTTCTCCTCCACCAGGATGATCTCGCCCTTGCTGATTACCCCGATCCGGTCGGCCATCTCCTCGGCCTCCTCAATGTAATGGGTGGTCAGGATGATGGTGACGCCGGTGTCGCGCAGCGATCCCACCATGTCCCACATATCCCGCCGGAGCTCGACATCGACGCCCGCGGTCGGCTCATCGAGGAAGAGAATTTGCGGCTCGTGCGAAAGGGCCTTGGCGATCATCACGCGGCGTTTCATGCCGCCCGAAAGCATCCTGATTTGGCTGTCCTTCTTGTCCCACAAGGACAGGTCCTTTAGCACTTTCGCGATATAGAAAGGGTCGGCGGGCTTGCCGAACAGGCCGCGGCTGAAGTTCACCGTGGCCCAGACCGTCTCGAACGCGTCCGTTGCCAATTCCTGCGGGACAAGACCGATCTTGGATCGCGCGGCTCGGTAGTCGCGGACGACGTCATGGCCATCGGCCATGACCGCACCTTCAGTCGGATTGACGATCCCGCAAATGATATTGATCAGCGTCGTCTTGCCTGCGCCATTTGGACCAAGCAGGCCAAATATCTCTCCGGGCCGGATCTCCAGGTTGATATTCTTGAGGGCCCGGAAGCCAGAGGCATAGGTCTTGCTTAGACCGGACACGGAAATAATCGGCTGCACGGTCAGCTCTCAAGGATTAATCAGGATAGGAGAACGCGTGGCGCTGGCAGTGGGGTGTCCCGGGAAACATCCCAAGACCAGCCCCTCAGGTGCGGAAGTGGATCCCGTGCGATCTGCGTCCTTGTCGCGGAAAGTGATAGGATAAGGCGAAGCCCGGTGGGGCGGCTTCAGCCTTCCGGCGTCCAGGCTTCGTAGTCGCCGGTTGCCGGAGGCCGCGTGTTGGCGGCCAAGGTCGAGCCCGGCGGACGCCATGCTTGCGGCGTGCCGGTCAGATTCGGCCGATGCGGCAATTCCCACGCGCGGGCGGCGTAATTCTCGGCGGTTGGCGGGATATCCACCGTGTGATGCAGCCAGCCATACCAGCCGGGCGGGGTCATCGACCCCTCGCTCTCGCCTGCGTAAATCACCCAGCGGCGCTCGAAGTCCAGTGCCTTGCCGATTTTGCGGCCGCGGTAATAGCGGTTGCCAAATTCGTCCTTGCCGACAAATTTGCCGAAGAGCAAGGTGTGAAGGGCCGTATTCAGGGTCTGGCCGTCCCACCAGGTGAAGATCCGGTAAAACCATTTCATGTAATTGCTCTGCCTTGGCCTTTTCTTGATCCTGCCCGCGATCCGCCGCTTATGAACGCGGGCGAGCCTCCTGTCCATTGGTATGCCGCCCAGCCGCGGCAATGTTTTATACTACCCCTTATCAGGGGATGCGCCGAGCGCAAATTTGAATTATGCGCGGAACCCAAGCCGGTGATTTGGACGATCTCATAACGCCGTAAGCTCACTTGAGCACTTCATATCGTTTTGACAGCGAAATCGCTAGAGGAGCAATGAACATGAAAAAGT
>DATBQJ010000208.1:0-4214 GCA_036560885.1 Methylocella sp. | reverse complement strand
TACCCGAGATACCCCGTATCGTGGGGTCAGTCGCTGGCTCCCCCGTTTTTGGATGCCATTCGTTAGTCTCGGATGCGAGCATAGCCGATGGCGGCATTTGCTCGGCGCGGAAGCCCTCGAAAGGTGAAGACGCCCGGTGTCCTACTCCCGGACGCACTCTTCGCGCGCTCGCTGCCGGGCCAGGACGAAAAGGAAAAAGCCACTCAGTCGGAAAAAATCCGGGTGCAAACCTCTTGGGGTGCGCTGGACATTTCAATGAAGCTCGGGGCATATGAAGGTCCAACGTTCTCGCGGGGGTTTGGACGCTTGCCGCAAGAATAGCCTCGGGGTGTTTCGTCGACACCGCCGGGGCATTTTTTTCACGCTAAGAGAAGGCGCCTCCCTCGGTTTGAGGGGAGCGTCGCGGCATCGCGTTGCAAAGGGAAAGCGGGCGCGGTTAGGCGGCGGGGCAGGGCGTCCGCATGGGCTTCCAGCCCTCCGGAACCCCCCATGGCTCGGAGGCTCCGCACCTGCCGCTAACAGCCCAAAGAAGCGGGGACCCGACCACTGCGCTCCGGTAATTGTTTTGGCGATTTTGGTCAGGGACGGATAGTTCGTCCCGCCATATTCGAACCCATCTTCCGTGACCGTGACGGTGTGCGTACGGCCACGCCATTCCCGGACGAGACGCGCACCGGGCTTCAGGCTGAGGCTCGGCGCTGGGCCAACCCGCCCCGTTGTCCGCAAGGCCTTCGCCATTGTTTGCAGCTTGCGCCGGGTCGCCTTGCCGAGCCCGCCGTGGGCAATCTCCTGAAGTCGGTAACCGAGGGCAAGGACAAACAGGTCGCGACTGATCCTCGGCGGTTCACTGTGGTAGAGCCGCCGCCATTCGCGCCGCAAGTCCTCGAGGCCGAGTGACCGAAGATCGATCTCGCCCGCGATCGCTGGCGTGTCCGTTCCCGCCATGGTTAGGCGGCCGGTGATGCGGAGATCTTCGGCTTCGATTTGGACGGCTGCCGGGCAGTCACACGATAAACGCGTTCGTCGCCGGCCATCTCCGATATCAGCGTTAAGCCGAGCTTCTTGCGCACCACACCTGCAAAGAAGCCGCGGACCGAGTGCTGCTGCCAGCCCGTTGCCTTCATGATGGTGGAGATTGTTGTACCCTTTGGCTGTCTGAGCAAGGCGAGGACGGCCTCCTGCTTGGTCCCGCGGCGGGTCGATTCCGAGAGAACGGTCCCAGGCTTCGCAGGACTTTTCGCGCGCACAAGCTCGGTCTTTCTGGGGATTTTGCCGTCCGACATTTGACGATCCTTTTCGGTTGCGGCGGCACCAGGCGCCGTCACCACCGAAACCCCACAGTGGCGGCATCGCCAGCGGGACAAGATCCCGGATGCGGCCAACCGGCCCTGATCTCGGCATGGCACAGTGACGCTCCATTCGCCGCGGAAGTCCACTCCTTTCTGCGATGAAAATTATGCGCCAATTGCCCCACGTTTGCGGTCGAGACTTTGCCAGGGGCCGCCCGCGCGCCTCTGGATTCAAAAGTTCATCCTCCCTATGCAGCTCGCAAGGGGTAAGAAATTACGGCTCTTCAATCAGGTACAACAGCTGAGCCTCCCGGTGCCACTCACGGAAGGTAGGCCGAGAAATTCGAGCGCTGGGCCAATATGTTGGCGAGCAGGCGGCATCTCGACGACCTCCACGCTGTTCATGGCATTAGGGATTTCCAAATGAGTTTCAAGCCGACGGTTGATCAGCTTCGCAACCCCGTCACGGCGTCGCGCATGTTTGGGTCAGATGCGCGGTCGAAAAGACTCGAACTGGAGATACCCTGATGAAACCACTCACAACAGCAATTATCGGGGCGCTTGTCGTTGCGGTGGCAGTGATCGGATATCTTTATAATCAAAGGACGAGGAACGACATCACGATCCAAATGCCTAAAGTTGAGCTGAAGAACTAGCGGATTGACACTCGTTTGGGAGGGGAGGGGGCACAGACCCGTGTGATCGCCAGACGCGGCCTTCTATATCGTGAGTCTTTGAAGAGCGAATCTTCCCTTACCATAATAGAATTAGCGGTTACATTGCGCATGAGCAATTTTGATCAGATCGCCGCTCAGTCGTCTGCTATTAGTGCTTTGAGATCAAAGGTGGAGCTGAACGACGAAGAGTTCGAAATCAGAGCCTAGTCGGGAGTGAGTCATGGACAAGGGTATCGTGTCTGGTTTCGCGGCCATGGGTATGGCAGCGATGATTATCGTTCCTTTGTCCTATGGAGCAAAGGGGCGGGAGACTCGATCCGAAAGATCGGCCTCTACGATCAACCAAAGCACTGATCGCGCTGATGCGCACATTGCCATTCTCAAAGCGGAGCTGCACCTGTCATCCGATCAGACCCAGCATTGGGCTGGCCTTGAATCCGCGCTGCACGACATCGCGGCGAAACGCGCCAAGAGCTGGGCGGCGTCCAACGAGCTGCAAACCGGGCGAGCCTCCAGCAATTCTCCCGGAGCATCGGACACAATCGCGGAAGACGAGAGAGAACAAGGCATCCGCTCGGAGCGGGAGGAGCGCAAGGCGCGGCCGGATGACATCGATGAGATGAGGCGTGAGGCTGACGCCTACACCGTGCAAGCCGCGGACCTACGTCAGATCGCCGACGCGGTTCAACCGCTCTACGAGACGCTTGATGACCGCCAACGCCACCAGCTCGTGCAATTTGTTCGTGAAGATATGAGGGCCAACGTAATGGACGACCGACACGACCGACACGACCGGCACGGCCGGCGCCACTAAATGTGACGCCTCTCACCAGCGACAAAACCGCGTAACTCAAATCGATGAAGCGCTTTCGAGGGCGTTGTTACACTGGCTAAGGAGAGGTGAGTTTCCTACCAAAAAGACGTCCTCGTTGAAAGGGCAACAAATGCGTATCGCGCTCGTCGCTCCTCTGGCCGAAGCCGTACCGCCAAAGTTGTACGGTGGAACAGAGCGTGTGGTTTCCTGGTTGGCGGAAGAACTCGTCCGCCAAGGCCACGAGGTCACCTTGTTCGCGAGCGGAGGATCGCAGACGGAAGCGGACCTCGTCGTTTGCGCGCCGCAAAGTCTCAGGCTTGCAGGAATTCCCGATCATCTCGGCAGCACGCTCGCCATGTTGCGGAAGGTGCGCCAGCGCGCTGATGATTTCGACATCATCCATTTTCATATTGATCTTCTGCCCAACGCCTTATGCCACGATCTCGCCCACAAATGCTTGACGACATTGCACGGGCGTCTCGATCGGCCCGATATTCTGCCGCTATATGAAGTCTATCCGGAAATGCCTCTGGTTTCGATTTCGAATGCGCAGCGTCTGCCCATGCCGGAGAACGCCAATTGGCTCGCGACAATCTCGCACGGCCTCCCTTCGCATGTGTGCCCGTTCGATCCTGAAGGCGGAGCTTATTTGGCGTTCCTTGGCCGTATCTCGCCTGAGAAGCGCCCGGATCGAGCAATAGAAATCGCCAAACGGGCCGAGATGCCCTTGAAGATAGCGGCCAAGGTCGATGTCGCGGATTATACATTTTTCAAGGCTGAGATCGAGCCGCTGCTCGATCATCCTTTCATCGAGTTCATCGGCGAGATCAACGAGAGCCAGAAATGCCAATTTCTCGGGAAGGCGCGGGCGCTTTTGTTTCCGATCGACTGGCCGGAGCCGTTCGGGCTGGTGATGATCGAAGCCATGTCAGCCGGCACGCCGGTTATCGCCTGGCGCAATGGCTCGGTTCCTGAGGTCCTCTCCGATCACGTCAGCGGCGTGATCGTCGATTCGCTGGACGCCGCCGTAGCCGCCGTGCGGCAGACTGCAACGATGAGCCGAGCCGCCGTTCGAAGGGAATTCGAAGCGCGTTTCACTGTCGCACGGATGGCTCGCAACTATGTCGCCGCCTATCGTTCGCTCTTGGCGCGCGCCTCGCTGAGAACCGAATTCGCGGCGCATCCGAGGCCGCCCACGGCCGCATGCGAGCATCCCGCGCTACAGGCCGCTGGCATCAATTCGGTCAGGAGCCACGCCTCAGATCATAGTCATAGGTAGAATTGTCGGTGGAAGGCCAAGAGGAGAAGCACAGACGTTGTCGTCAACGGGCTTTGCAACGCTGATTTTTTAGAGGTTCAAACCATGCACACGATCGGGAAAGCGACAACCATCATCCTGGCAGCGGTCTTCGCGATTGCCATGACAACGTTTTC
>DATBQJ010000207.1:0-5059 GCA_036560885.1 Methylocella sp. | reverse complement strand
AAAACCGCGCCGCGCTGGTGACCTTTGTCATGGCGGGCGATCCGGACCTGGAGACTTGTCTCAATATATTGAAAGCGCTTCCGAAAGCCGGTGCCGATGTGATCGAACTAGGCATGCCGTTCACCGACCCGATGGCGGATGGGCCGCCGATCCAGGCGGCGGGGCTGCGCGCGCTTGGCGCTGGAACGACTCTCGCCAAAACTCTGGCGCTCGCCGCCTCCTTCCGCAACAGCGATTCCACGACGCCTCTCGTGCTCATGGGTTATTACAACCCGATCTATGTATATGGCGCCGAAGCTTTCCTTCGCGACGCAAAGGCCGCCGGAGTGGATGGATTGATTGTCGTTGATCTGCCGCCGGAAGAAGATGCGGAACTCTGCCTTCCCGCGCTTGCGGCGGGGATGAATTTCATCCGCCTCGCGACGCCGACGACGGACGAGGCGCGGCTGCCCGCCGTCCTCGCACGTACCTCGGGGTTTGTCTATTACGTGTCGATCGCCGGCATTACGGGGGCCGCGGCGCCAGAACTTGCCAAGGTCGCCGCGGCGGTCGCGCGCCTCAAGGCGCATACGCGCTTGCCGGTCGCGGTCGGCTTCGGAGTGAAGAACGCCGCAAGCGCCGCCGCGATCGCCGCCCACGCAGATGGGGTGGTAGTCGGCTCGGCGATCGTCGAAGCCTTGCGGGCCTCACTCGATAGGAATGGCAAGGCGACCGGGAAAAGCGTAGAAGCGGTCACAGGAATGGTCGCTGGTATCGCCGAGGGCCTGCGGGTGGCGGCACCCGCTCCGGTGTGACGCTCCCGCGACAAGTCCCCAATGACAAACGCCGCCGCAAAACTGGATAGCCCAGAATTGGATTGCCTATGAACTGGATCTCCAATGTCGTCCCGCCCAAGGTCAGGTCTCTGCTGCGCCGCCAGACTCCCGAAAACCTCTGGGTCAAATGCCCGGAGTCCGGCGAACTCGTTTTTCACAAGGACCTCGAAGCGAACTTCTTCGTCGTGCCGGGCTCCGGCTATCACATGCGCCTTGCTCCCAAGGCACGTTTGGACAACCTTTTCGACGGCGCGGCCTATGAGGAGATCGCGACGCCGGAAGTGCCGTTGGACCCGCTGAAATTCCGCGATGTCAAGCGTTACACCGACCGGCTCAAGGAATATCGCTTGAAAACTGGCGCGTCCGACGCGGTGAAGCTCGCCTTTGGCAAGTTGCATGGCATGGACATCATCGCCGCGGTGCAGGATTTCGATTTCCTCGGCGGCTCGCTCGGCATGGCGGCGGGCGAGGCCATCGTAGCGGGCATGATGACGGCGGTCGAACGCCGCACGCCCTTCATCATTTTCACGGCCTCGGGCGGCGCGCGGATGCAGGAAGGCATCTTTTCGCTGATGCAAATGCCGCGCACGACGATCGCCGTGCAGTGTTTGCGCGACGCCAAGCTTCCCTATATTGTCGTCTTGACCAATCCGACGACGGGTGGAGTCACGGCCTCCTATGCCATGCTCGGCGATATTCACATTGCCGAACCTGGTGCGGTCATCGGTTTTGCCGGCGCAAGGGTGATCGAACAAACCATTCACGAACGCCTGCCGGAAGGCTTTCAGCGCGCCGAATATCTCGAAGCGCATGGCATGATCGATATGGTGGTGAAGCGGCACGACATGCGCGCGACTCTTGCCCGCCTTTGTGCACTATTGACGCAGACCCAGCCCGTCGAGCACGCCGCCGCCTGAAGGGCGCGAAGCAAGGCCAACATGGATTCGCTGGACGCGCTCCTCGCCCGACTTTTCACTCTGCATCGCAAGACGATCGAACTGTCCCTCGGCCGGATCGAGCGGCTGCTTGCCTCGCTCGGCTCGCCGGAGAAGCGTCTGCCGCCGGTTATTCATGTTGCCGGAACTAATGGAAAAGGTTCGACCATCGCTTTCATGCGCGCCATTCTCGAAGCGGCCGGAAAGCGTGTCCACGTCTATACCTCGCCGCATCTGGTGCGTTTTCACGAGCGCATCAGGCTCGGCGCGGAGGGCGGCGGACGCCTCGTCGGCGATGCCGCGCTGTTTGCCGTCTTGACCGCGTGCGAAAAGGCCAACGAAGGCCAACCGGTTACCTTCTTTGAAGTCACCACCGCGGCAGCTTTCAAGCTTTTCAGCGAGCATCCGGCCGATTATCTGCTGCTTGAAGTCGGGCTCGGCGGACGATTCGATGCGACCAACGTCATCGCGCATCCGCAAGCCACGGTCATCGCGCCGGTGTCAATCGATCACCCAGAATTCCTTGGTGCGACGGTCGATAAGATCGCTTACGAGAAGGCCGGAATTCTCAAACCCGGCGCCCCCGCGATTGTGAGCAACCAACACGACGCTGCGCTGGCGGTGATCACGCGGGAAGCCCGCCGCGTCGGCGCGCCGCTAATTGTCGCGGGCCAGAGCTACGACGGATGGCAAGAACATGGCCGCCTTGTCTTCGAGGACGAGCGCGGTCTTCTCGACCTGCCGCTGCCGCGACTCGTTGGCCGCCATCAGCATCAAAATGCTGCGGCCGCGATCGCCACGCTGCGCGCCATCGCGCCAGGTCTTCCGCCCGCCGCCTTCGAGGAGGGCGTGGCACGGGCCGAATGGCCAGGCCGCTTGCAAAACCTTGCCAGTGGCCGAGTGGCGGCGCTTGCCCCGGCCGGCTCGGAGATCTGGCTCGATGGCGGCCATAATGAGGACGCTGGGCGTGCGCTCGCGCAAGCGATGGCGGAGTTCGAGGACATGACGCGAAGACCGTTGGTCATCGTCTGCGGTTCGCTCGCCTCCAAGGATACGGGCGGGTTCCTAAGTGCCTTTCAGGGCCTCGCCCAGGAGGTTCTCGCCGTTCCGGTGAACGCGGACCAATATGGCAAGCCCGCCGAGGCGGTCGCCGCGGCCGCCAACGCCAATGGACTCCGTGCGGCGGCCTGCGAAAGCGTCAAGTCGGCGCTCTCATTTCTCAGCGCGCGGGATTGGCCGTCGCCACCCCGCATTTTGATCGCGGGCAGTCTTTATCTTGCCGGGGAAGTGCTGGCGCTCAACGGCACGCCGCCGGAATAAGCAATTTGTCACGCTTTATAATCTTCGCAGCAATTCGCTGCGGGCACATCGAGCTCATCCAAGGCGATGCTCGAGTCATTTCCCTTCAGTTAAAGAACGATACGCGGTCAGCCGCTCGACGGCGAGAATGACGACGCCCATGATCCCGAAGAAGATTCGCGCATTCTGCGTCGCCCCGTTCAGTGGGAGGAACGCCAGAATGATCAATACTGGACCGACAATCCGCTCGACCCAATTGTGCAGAGCGACCGCAACCAATTTGATGACGCCGGCTGGGAAGTTGGTCAGAAGCGTCATGAGCAAATGAATGCCTGCGAGCGTATAGGACAGCACGGCAGGCCACCCTGACAACCCGATAACAGCCGGGGCTGCGGCAAAGATCAGGACGGCAAGATAGTCGATCGCACCATGGAGGGTGAGTGAGATGGGCTTCATGTCGGGGCTCCCGGCGTCAATGTGCCTCGAAGACGCTAGATGGGGGCGCACTGCTTGTCTGTCAGATAGATGACATTGCTTTTGGGGAGAGATCCGGCGGCAGCGCGAGGAGGGAGAGCGCGCTGTCGTTTATGCAGATCATGTCGCGCGTATAATCTAAAAGGCCGCGCCTGCGAAGATCGCTGAGGATCGAGCTCACGACCTGACGGGAAGCGCCGACGAAGTCGGCTATGTCCTGCTGCGTGAACCTTATTTCCAGCGAGAATCCGTGTGGACACCGCGCGCCGAAGGTTCCGGCGAGTTCGACAAGCGTTTCGATCACTCGCCGTTCGACGGATTGCGTCATCGCGCGCAGCACCCGCCGCTGAACCCATCGTTTCGATTCGGCAAGGTGCTCGGCGATGAAGATCGCCAACCGCGGATCAACTTCCATGGCGGCGCGCAAGTCGCTTGCCAGCACCCGTTGTGCCACGACATCGCCGATTGCCCGTGCCGTTTCCTCATATTCCAGCGACAGTTGGGGATCGGCAAATACGCCAGCAATCTCGCCGCATTTCAAAAGATCCATTGTGATCTCTGTCCCGTCTTCGCAGATGTGCGATGTCTTTACGAAGCCAACCAGAATGAGAAACAGCGCACTCGCTGGTTCTCCCTGTGCATAGAGGGTTGCCTTGTCCGCCACGGCGACACGCGAAGCCGACCTACAGTTCGATTCAATCAGTGCGCTGATTGTTTTTTGGTCCACAGCGTTTGATTCGACGCCGGGCACTCCGATCATCATTTCCCACTTTCCCAATTATTGTAAACAACGCAACGCCGATATTGGGCGCCGGCCGGAGATGGCAATCGGGTCCTTCATGTACTTGTAACTAGTTCGAGCGAGTCTTTGTCGATCAAATGATTCCTTTTTATGGGGACACGCTCTAGCCCGTAGCCGCCTTCACCTCGCGCCGGCGAGCATGGAGTATCCATTCCGTGTAGCCATTGGGCTGCGCGCGGCCCGCAAAAATCAGATCCGCCTCCGCTTGAGAGGCATGGCGGTCGAAGCCAGGCGCCATTGGCCGGTAGAGCGGATCACCGGCATTGTGCATATCGTCGCCCGGCGCCCTCCCCCCGGAACATGCTAAGCTCCGGCGGTAGGCGCGCCCTTTTGGCATTGAAATCGCCTCGCTGGCGGCTTCACCGCTGCCAGCTGCACGGAATGGGGCGCGCGCGGACTATCGCCACGAAAAGATCCTGGCACAGATGCGCCCATCGATCCTCAATCCTCTCTTCAGCGCCGCCGCGAGCCTACCCGGCATCGGGACGAAATCAAGCAAGCTTCTCGACCGGCTGCTGGCGAAGGACGGTGGCGACGCGCGAGTGCTCGACCTGCTGTTCCATCTCCCTTTTGCCGCCATCGACCGCCGTAACCGGCCAAAAATCGTCGACGCGCCGCTCGATACAATCGTCACGCTCGAAGTCAAGGTCGTCGAGCACCGGCCGCCGGGCGCCCGCTCCAAGGCGCCCTACAAGGTCTTGGTCGAGGACGAGACCGGCGACGTCCTCCTCGTC
>DATBQJ010000206.1:0-4877 GCA_036560885.1 Methylocella sp. | reverse complement strand
GACCGCGAATAGCGTGGCGAGGTGGTGAAGCCGATTTGATTATTGATGATGAAGTGGATCGACCCTCCGGTCCGGTATCCCTTGAGGCCTGAAAGACCGAAACATTCGGCAATCACGCCTTGACCCGCGAACGATGCGTCGCCATGAATGAGGAGAGGCAGCACTTTCGTGCGCTCGACGGCGTCGTGCAGTTGATCTTGCTTGGCGCGCACCTTGCCGAGGACGACCGGATCGACGATCTCGAGATGCGACGGGTTCGCGGTCAGCGAAAGGTGGACCCTATTGTTGTCGAAGGCGCGGTCGGAAGAGGCGCCCAGATGATATTTGACATCGCCGGACCCCTCGACGACATCGGGCGTGAAGGATCCGCCCTTGAACTCATGGAAGATCGCCTTGTGCGGCTTCCCCATGACCTGGGAAAGGACATTGAGGCGGCCACGATGGGCCATGCCAATCACGATGTCCTGGACGCCTAAGGCGCCGCCGCGCTTGATAATTTGCTCGAGCGCCGGAATCACGGCTTCGCCGCCATCGAGGCCGAAGCGCTTGGTGCCGGTGTATTTGATGTCGAGGAATTGTTCGAATCCTTCCGCTTCCACAAGCTTGTTGAGGATCGCGCGCTTACCTTCCTTTGTGAAGGTTATTTCCTTGCCGGGCCCTTCGATCCGCCGCTGCAGCCAGCTCTTTTCGGCCGGATCGGAGATATGCATGAATTCGAACCCGATGGTACCGCAATAGGTGCGGCGCAGGATCTTCAGCATTTCGGGGATAGTCGCGAATTGAAGTCCCAGCACTCCATCAATGAAAATATTCCGGTTGTAGTCGGCCTCCCTGAACCCATAGGCGGCCGGATGCAGTTCCTCGTGATCTTTCGGCGGCTCGATGCCAAGCGGGTCGAGATTGGCATGGAGATGGCCGCGGATGCGATAGGCACGGATCATCATCAGCGCACGCACAGAATCTCGCGTCGTGCGTTGGACCTCGGCGGGGGACAGATTAGCGCCCTCGCCGGCCTTCGCCTCTAGCTTGGCGCCGATCCGCCTCTCGGCATCCGTCCAATCGCCGTCGAGCGCCGAAACGAGTTCGCCGGCGGCGGCGGCCGGCCAGCTAGGCTGTTTCCAACGAGGCCCTTGCACGGTCTTCGCGATCGTGGCGCTGGCATCGTCCATCTGAGCGAAGAATTCGTGCCATGAGGGATCGAGCGAGGCCGGATCGCGCCGGTAGATGTCCTGGAGTTGTTCGACATAAGCGGCGTTGACGCCATAAAGGAACGACGTTCGCGCGAATGCCGAATTGGCGGCCGAACGGCTGCCCGCCGCACCGCCCGAACCATTTGCATGTCCATTCGTATCCCGGCGCGCCATCGTCATCTCCTTCGAGCCGAAATCCTGAAGCCCAAGTCCTTTGAGCCCAAGTCCTTTATGCCATGCACCCAATTCTTCGCATTATTCGGCGGGCGAAAATGCCTGGCTCCCGCGCTAAGGTCATCGCCGTCAATTTACTGGGCGCCGGCGTTGCATTCGCTTGCGTCAAAAACCCAAACCCGGCCTTTGGCCCGGTTGCCGAAACCTTATCCATTAGATGCGAACGCCTTTCGATTTTCTCAAGATCCAGTGCCTCCGCGCAGCACACTGGCAAGAGTTGTGCCGAGCCTCGCGGGCGATGGCGACATATAAATACCCGCCGCTTCCATTGCGGAGATTTTGTCTTCGGCGCCTCCCTTGCCGCCAGCGATGATCGCGCCGGCGTGACCCATGCGGCGGCCGGGTGGCGCGGTGCGGCCCGCGATAAAGCCGACGACCGGCTTTTTGCGGCCACGCTTCGCCTCGGAGGCAATAAACTTAGCGGCATCTTCCTCGGACGAGCCGCCAATCTCGCCGATCATGACGATGGACTTTGTGGCGTCGTCGGCGAGGAACAATTCGAGAATCTCGATGAAGTCGGCGCCCTTGACCGGATCGCCGCCGATGCCGATCGCGGTCGTCTGGCCGAGCCCTTCCCGCGTAGTTTGATACACCGCCTCGTAAGTCAAGGTTCCCGAACGCGAGACGATGCCGACCGAGCCAGGCTTAAAAATATTGCCCGGCATGATGCCAATCTTGCATTCTCCGGCGGTCATAACGCCGGGGCAGTTCGGCCCAATCAGCCGCGATTTCGAGCCGCACAGCGCCCGTTTGACCTTGATCATGTCCGCCACCGGAATCCCTTCGGTGATGCAGACGATCAGCGGCATTCCGGCATCGATCGCTTCGCAGATCGCGTCGGCAGCGCCTGGCGGCGGAACATAGACGACGCTCGCCTCGGCGACGGTCGCAGCGCGCGCTTCGGCGACGGTCTCGAAGACCGGCAGGCCAAGATGGGTCGCACCACCTTTGCCGGGCGAGACGCCGCCGGCCATTCTGGTGCCATAGGCGATCGCCTGTTCGGAATGGAAGGTGCCATTCTTGCCGGTAAAACCCTGGCAAATGACCTTCGTATCCTTGTTGACGAGGATCGCCATTGGCTCAGACCTTTCCGGCCGCTGCGACGATTTTCTGAGCGGCATCGTCGAGGTCGTCCGCTGGGATGACATCGAGGCCGGATCGCGCGATGATTTTCTTGCCGAGCTCGACATTTGTGCCTTCGAGCCGCACGACGAGCGGTACGTTAAGACCGACTTCCTTCACCGCGGCAATGACTCCCTCGGCGATCACATCGCATTTCATGATCCCGCCAAAAATATTCACCAGAATGCCTTTGACTCTTGTGTCGGCGGTGATGATCTTGAACGCTTCCGCCACTTTGTCCCTGGTGGCTCCGCCCCCGACATCGAGGAAATTCGCGGGCTCGGCGCCATAAAGCTTGATGATGTCCATCGTCGCCATGGCGAGACCGGCGCCATTGACCATGCAGCCGATCGTGCCGGAGAGCGCAATGTAATTTAAGTCATGTTTCGACGCCTCGATTTCCTTGGCGTCCTCCTCGGTTTCGTCGCGCAGGGCGGCAATCTCCGGATGCCGGTAAAGCGCGTTGCCGTCGAACGAGATTTTGGCGTCGAGGCATTTGAGCTGGCCTTCCGACGCGACGATCAGCGGGTTGATTTCGAGCATCGCCATGTCCTTGGCGACGAAGACCGCATAGAGCTGCGAGATCAATTTCTCCGTCTGTTTGGCGAGGCTACCGGTGAGCCCCAGCGCGTCGGCGGCCGTGCGGCCGTGATGCGGCATGATCCCGGTCGCCGGATCGACCGTGAAACTGGCAATCTGGTCCGGCGTCTGACGCGCCACGTCTTCGATGTCCATGCCGCCTTCGGTCGAAACAACGAAAGCGACGCGGCTAGCCGAACGATCGACTAGGAGGGAAAGATAAAACTCCCTGACGATAGTGGCGCCTACCTCGAGATAAACCCGGTTGACCTGCTTGCCGGCCGGGCCGGTCTGCACCGTTACGAGGGTCCGCCCAAGCATTTCGCGGACAGCGGTCTCTACCTCGGCCAGCGATTTGGCGAGCCTTACTCCGCCTCCCCCTCCCGCCTCCTTCTCCTTAAACTTGCCTTTTCCGCGCCCGCCCGCGTGGATTTGGGATTTTACGACCCAAACCGGGCCTCCCAACTCTTCCGCCGCGGCTGCCGCGTCGGTGACACGCAGCACCGGCATCCCGCGCGGAACCGGGACGCCGAATTCCTTGAGGACGGCCTTGGCCTGGTACTCGTGGATATTCATCTACGCTCTCTTGTCCGGTGGCCGCCCTGGCGGTTAACGGCTGACCAAGCAGTTTTCACGCCAGTTCAATGGGGCAAACGAGCTCCGAGCCCGCTGGCCCAAAGCACCGCGCTCACGTCTATCAAATCCACATGAACTTTTATCTAATCGGATCCGCAGCCTGCACGGCAAAAGCACGCGGCTTAAATCCTTTATTTACCGCACAATCCTTCCACGGGTCGGTCTCCGCTTCCCCGGCTGGCCACGCGACAGCCGCTATCTATCCTCGCGGCAAGGCACATATCACGCACCAAGAGTTTCGGCGGATCGACATGGTGCGTTTGAGTTTGTGCGGGTACAAAGGGGCCCGCTTTCTCAGCGCACCGGGGTTTTATCGGGAGCAAAGGGTATGATTCCCAGAAATATCAGCCGGCGAGGGCGGGATTGATCGTCTTGCAGGCCTCGACAAGATCCCGCACCGACCCGACCGATTTTTCAAACATCTGCTTTTCGGATGAATCGAGTGCGATCTCGACAATTTTCTCGACGCCATTGGTGCCGATCACTACCGGTACGCCGATATAAAGACCCTTGACGCCGTATTCCCCGTTAAGCTTTGCCGCGCAGGGAAATACCCGGCGTTCATCATTAAGATACGCTTCGGCCATCGCGATCGCCGCAGCCGCCGGAGCATAAAACGCCGATCCCGTCTTCAAGAGACCGACGATCTCGCCGCCGCCCTTGCGGGTCCGATCAACGATCGCGTCGAGCTTTTTTTGGGTCGTCCAGCCCATCTTGACAAGATCCGGCAGGGGAATTCCCGCGACCGTGGAATAGCGCAGGGAAGGCACCATGTCGTCGCCGTGGCCGCCGAGGACGAAGGCGGTTACGTCCTCGACCGAGACTTTGAGTTCCTCGGAAAGGAAATAGCGGAAGCGCGCTGAATCGAGAACGCCCGCCATGCCGACGACCTTGTTCGCCGGGAGATTCGAAGCTTTCTGCAACGCCCACACCATTGCATCGAGCGGATTGGTGATGCAAATGACGAACGCCTCCGGCGCATATTGCTTAATGCCGGCGCCGGCCGCTTCCATGACCTTGAGATTGATGCCGAGCAGATCGTCGCGGCTCATCCCGGGCTTGCGCGGCACCCCGGCTGTGACGATGACGACACTGGCGTCAGCGATTGTTTCGTAA
>DATBQJ010000205.1:0-4122 GCA_036560885.1 Methylocella sp. | reverse complement strand
CCCCGGCTCGAAACACGCGCCCAAGGCCAAAAACCGGCGCGTCAAGCTGGACCCCTTCGCCGTTGCTGCAATCCGTCTGCTGATTTTGACCGGTGCCCGTCTTCGTGAAATTCTCCACACGCAATGGTCGCACGTCGATTTTGACCGCGGTATTATTTTTCTCGCCGACTCCAAGACGGGCAAAAAGCCGGTCTATCTTTCCGCCGCCGCCCTCGCCGTCCTCTCAACCCTAGCGCGCATCGAAGGCAATCCGCACGTCATCGCTGGCGCGAAAGATGGCAGGCCCCGCGCGGACCTCAAAAAGCCATGGGCTGCTGTTCGACGCGCCGCCGGCCTTGAAGGCGTCCGGCTTCACGATTTGCGACATTCCTTCGCGAGCATTGGTGCCGGCGCGTCAATGGGGTTGCCGATCATCGGGAAGCTACTCGGACACAGCCAGCCGCAGACAACGGCTCGTTACGCGCATTTGGATGCGGACCCGCTGCGCCGCGCCGTTGACACCATCGGCGCGACGATCACGGCGGCGATGGAAGGAAACAAGGACGCTGAGGTTGTGATGTTGCAGAAAGTTGGGCGCACAAACTAAATTACGCAAAACTGCTCTCGTCGGGGGTTCTGATCACAATGATGAACACGCTATTTTTTGCTGCCTCAAAGCTTATCTGGCCCCTCATCGAGCCAGAAACTTGGATCATTCTTGGTCTGGCGTTCACGTCGCTCGCCCTTTTTCGAGGATGGCTTAGATCGGCCCGCATCGCCGCCACGCTGACCCTTGCTTCCCCTGTGGTGATGGCCGTGCTCCCCATGGGTGAGCTTCTCATTCGACCCTTGGAAACTCAATTCCCCGTCAATCCACCGCTCGACCTGGTTGAAGGGATCATCGTCCCCGGTGGCGGGGAAGATGCCCATAAGACGGCTTTTTGGGGGCAGCCACAGCTGAACGAGGCCGCTGAACGTTTCACAGTCGCCCTGACACTTGCGAGACGTTTTCCGAATGCGCGCGTGCTGTTTACCGGAGGTAGCGGCGACATGCGCGATCTTGGCGGTGTCGAGCAGCCCGAAGCCACGGCCGCCGAGCAGTTTTTCAGAGAGCAGGGCCTTGATCCGGAGCGCCTTATCCTTGAGCGCGAATCCCGCAATACGGCAGAAAATGCCCGATTAGGCTTTGAGTTGGCGCGACCACGACCGCATGAAAACTGGGTGCTGGTGACCAGCGCATTTCATATGCCCCGCGCGGTGCGGAGATTCAAAAGTGTCGGCTGGCAGCATATCATCCCCTTCTCCGTGGATTTCCGTTCCGGCCGCTTTACCGATGACATCGGTTGGGATTTGGGGCGCAATCTCGAATTGTTGAAAGTTGCAGTGAAGGAGTATGTCGGATTGCTAGTTTATCGACTGACCGGACGTTAACCCATTGTGCCGCACGGCCGAAACAATCGGTGCGACGATCGCGGCTGCGATGGATGGGAACAATGGCGGCGACGTGGTGCCGCTCAGGAAGTCGGACGGTAACCAGTGGCACCGAACGCGCGGGGATCGGCCGGACAGCCGACAAATCGGAGAGCGCCTCCCCATTTCCCCGCGTCCACTTGGCGCTCATGAAGGCGCGCGATGGCGAGAAAACATAAAGCGGTCACCTACGACGGCGACCTTGCAAAGCCAATCCGAAATATATCCGATGATGCCAGCGCCAAGCGCGAGTGGATGCGCCGCTTTAAGCTGCTTTACACAGTGTTCAACATCAATCCAACGAACCCCATTGCTGGTTTGCAATTGGCAATCGAGTTGGCGGCGCATCATGTTCCGGGGCTGCAATTCGATCTGAAACCTGGGCCGGGCGGTCGAAAGGTCAAATGGGATGAGCAGCGCGAGGCTGAACTGGCCCTTGCTGTTGATGCACTTAAGAAAGACGGCCGCGCCAGCACTGACAAAGAGGCATGTAGGCAGCTCATGTCGGGAAGCCAGTCCCGCAAATGGGGAAAGCCTCAAAAATACAGTGGAACAGGGGATAATTGGCTAGCACAGCTACAAAACAGGGTGCCAAAGGGACGAAAAACATTTGCCTACAAGCTCTCAACCATGCCTCCCACAGTAAGGGAGCTTGTAGAAAGTTTCTTCCCCAGAGACACCGCACCGCTGGAGCCCGATGAAAATGGCTCATATCTCGGTGCGCTTTTGAAACCGTTGATCACATAAACTCGGCGTCTCTAGTTGATGTGATGGTCGCTTTTTATTCCTGGAAACACCGGATGATTCGCCGGGGTTTTCGGGAGTGAGAAATGTCCACAGATGATCCGAGATTTCTTCGCCGCGAAGCAGCGGCCGAATACCTCAAGACGACATATGGATTTGGCGCGGCGCGCACTCTCGCCAAAGGCGTCGTCACGGGTGATACGCCAGAGTTTCACAAGGCTGGCCGTATCGTTCTCTATACGCGCGAAGCGCTGGACAAATGGGCGCTCGCCAAGATCGGAAAACCGCAGCGTTCCACATCCGACGCAGAGGCCGCGTGAACGATGCGCGCCTCAAAAGCGGCGAGGGCCGCCCCAGCGAAATGCGGGGACGACCCTCGGAAAGTGTTCGGCTTGGCGGCCCAGAACACTTGCGAAAATACAGCTTTCACTTCTGAAATTCAACTTCGCCGGCGTTTATTTTCGCGCGGCTCCGACGCGATTGTTGATGCAACGCATCGGCACATTCGCGAGACGTTGTTATGCGCCATCGCGACATCCAAGATAATGGCCTTTTCCTCCAAAGCGGGGGACGAGCAATGAGCCTCGATTGTGACCTCGACGACCCGTCACATCGTAAGCAAAAAGCCGAGCACGAGGATTTCCAGGCTCGCCAGCGCGAGGACAAGGCGAACGGATACGATCGAGCAGCGCCCACCGAGGCCCCGCGCCCGCTCCGGCGGGAGTCATCGCCCGCAGAGCCATTTCCAATCGACGCCCTTGGAGACCTGCTAGGCCCGGCGGCGAACGCCATCATCGACAAGGTGCAATGCCCGGATGCTATTGCGGCTTGTAATGTGCTCGCCGCCGCGTCGCTTGCGGCCCAAGCGCATGCGGACGTTGTCCTGCCCGCGACAGAAAGGGCGAGGCCGCTGGCGCTGTATGTGTGCAGCGTGGCGGCAAGCGGAGAGCGCAAAAGCGCAGCCGATCATGAAGCGCTGCGGCCTATCCGCAAGAGAGAGGATGCGCTACGCGCACAATATGAGGCCGCGCTACCAGACTACAAGCGGGCAAAGCGGGCGTTTGATGTTGCTATCGCAGAGGCGGAAAAAAAAGCCAAACGCACGGGCGGTCGGCAGGAAATAGAGGCGGCTTTGCGGGCGGTCGGTAGCGAACCGCGAGCGCCGCTTATCCCGGTCCTGACCTGTGGCGAGCCGACCCTTGAAGGCCTGCACAAGCTCTATGCCATTGGCCACCCAGCGCTTGGGCTTTTCAGCGACGAAGGCGGATCGTTCATAGGCGGGCATGCAATGGCCGATGAGAATCGATTGCGCACGATCGCAGGCTTGTCGTCGTTGTGGGATGGCGCGCCAATCAAGCGCATTAGGGCCGGCGACGGCGCCAGCGTTCTGCCGGGCAGGCGGCTTGCGCTGCATTTGATGGCGCAACCCGACGCGGCGGCGCGGATGTTGTCCGATCCTATGCTCGTGGATCAGGGCTTTCTAAGCCGCCTGCTCGTTTGTGCACCGGTATCGACGGCGGGAACGCGATTTCAAAAGCCAGTGTCACCAGAAACCGAACCGGCGCTACGCCGCTATGGCGCCCGCCTATTAGATATTCTCGAAATGCGGCCCATCCTCTTGGCCGAGACGCGCAACGCGCTCGAACCGCGTCGCCTCGAATTCGACAGTGCCGCAAAGAGCCAATGGCTCGGTTACGCCGATCATGTCGAACGCCTGCTCGCGCCTGGAAAGCGGCTTGAGCCAATTCGCGGATTTGCAAATAAACTGCCTGAGCATGCAGCGCGCATCGCCGGCGTGCTCGCTTTTGTGGACGATCCGAAATGCAGTTCGATCTCCCGTGACTTGCTGGACCGAGCGATCAAGATCACTGACTTTTTCACGACCGAGGCGCTCCGCTTGTTCGAGGCGGGCTCTTGCTCGCCAGAATT
>DATBQJ010000204.1:0-14061 GCA_036560885.1 Methylocella sp. | reverse complement strand
CTCGAACAGAACGATGAGTGGGCTGTCCAGCGTGCCCGCTACATGACGCTGGAAACTATCGCGCCGTTGAGCGATGATCCCGCCGTCAGCTTCCCGGCAATCGCCAGCTGACCTGTCCGGCCCTCGCCGACGAATGCGGTGCCCACCGCCAGTTACACCACGTTCAGGGACACGATCTCGCGCGGCGGATATCGATCCTCAATTGATTTAAATGGGGTGGTAATTTTGACCTATCAATAGGCTGCATCAGCCAAGTTTTGTTCCCTGTATTTTGGTATTTTGCGGGCCGATGAGGGATAATCGTGGCCTTGAAATTAGGCCATTGATATTACGTAGCTTTTTTTGTGTATAATTCCGGTGCAAAATTATTCCGTCGTTTACAGCCTGGGCATTGAATTGACGGACGAAATCAGCGGCGGCTCGGCCATCCCGTATGACAACCTCGATCCAGTCGGCGAATCTTACATCGGGGATGATTTCCCGCAAACCGGCTAAGCCATAGAATCGCCTCCGCCGCCCGATTCCAATTGGACCAAAAAACCGATCGATCTTACAAGATTGAAGAGGCAACTTCTGTCTTCGGCCTTGTAAGGTTTTCGGCCCAAATCGTACCAAAATGTTTCACGTGAAGCATTTTGGTACGATCCAAACCGCCGGGAACGCGCTGCGGCTTGTGGGATTGCCCGGATGCCGGAACAAGCGCGTGGCCGGGCCAAGCGGATTCGTTTATGGTTCGCCAAGGCGCCGGACGGAAATTGCACGAGGGTTTGGCGCAATTCGGAGACGGCAATGAGTACGGTCCATGATTTTGCCGCCACGACGCTGGAAGGGCGGGAACAGCCGCTTTCCGATTTCTCAGGCCAGGTACTGCTTGTGGTCAACACGGCGAGCGAATGTGGCTTTACGCCGCAGTACGAAGGGCTCGAGGCACTTTACCGCAAATATAGTGCCCAAGGCTTTTCGGTTCTAGGTTTTCCGTGCAATCAGTTCGGCGCCCAGGAACCGGGCGATGCCGCTGAAATCGCGCGATTTTGTTCGCATACCTATAATGTGACATTTCCCATGTTCGGCAAGATCGAGGTCAATGGCGTGGGGGCGCATCCGCTGTACCGGTTTCTCAAGGGCGAAGCCAAGGGATTCTTGGGGACCAAAGCGATCAGGTGGAATTTTACGAAATTCCTCGTCGATCGAAACGGCGGGGTGGTGGCGCGCTTCGCACCAGCGGCGGCACCCAAAGGACTCGAAAAGGAAATCGAGAAGCTGCTATAGCCCGCAGCCCGCCGGGCGCGTTGCTGCCCTCGAGTTTGAGATAGACGAACACAAGCGAGCATCGTTTGATGCGCCCGCGACGGAGGCGGTTTCATGCCCTTGCGGCTCGACACAAAGAGCCCGGATTTCGCGGCCTCGTTCAACGCGCTTCTCGCGATGAAACGGGAAGTCGCTGAGGACGTCGACCAAGCGGTTCAGGCGATCATCGCGGACGTCGTCGCGCATGGCGACGCCGCGCTTATTGGCTATTCGCGGATGTTCGATCGCGTCGATCTGGAGAAGTTGGGTTTGCGGGTGGACGAAGCCGGTATTGATGCGGCGTTCGCGCACTGTCCCCCCGAGGCGCTCGATGCGCTGCGCTTCGCGCATTCCCGGATCGTTAGTTTTCATGAGCGCCAAATACCGCAAGATCACCGGTTTACCGATCCGCTCGGCGTCGAACTCGGCTGGCGCTGGCGCCCCGTCGAGGCGGCGGGGCTCTATGTTCCGGGCGGCACCGCGAGCTATCCGTCTTCGGTTTTGATGAACGCGGTGCCGGCCAAGGTAGCGGGCGTTGGCCGCATTGTCATGACCGTCCCGGCCCCAGAGGGAAAGATCAATCCACTTGTTTTGGCGGCGGCGAAGCTCGCCGGCGTCGATGAAATATACCGGGTAGGGGGCGCGCAAGCGATCGCGGCGCTGGCTTATGGAACCGCGACGATCGCCCCGGTCGCCAAGATTGTTGGTCCCGGTAACGCTTATGTCGCGGCGGCCAAGCGGCGGGTTTTCGGCACCGTAGGCATCGATATGATCGCCGGGCCGTCCGAGGTCTTGATCATCGCGGGCGAAGGCGCCGATCCCGAGTGGATCGCCGCCGATCTTTTGGCCCAGGCCGAGCACGACGCCGCCGCGCAGTCGATTCTGATCACCGACGACGCGCGCCTCGCCGGCGCCGTCGAGGCCACCGTTGCACGGCAGTTGCAGGCCCTCCCGCGCGAAAAAATAGCGGCGGCGAGCTGGCGCGATTTCGGTGCGATTATCCTGGTCGCCGATCTTGAGGAAAGTGTTGCGCTCGCCGACCGGCTGGCTCCGGAACATCTCGAGATCATGACCGCTAAGGCCGAGGCTCTTGGGCAGCGGATCCGCAACGCGGGTGCAATTTTTCTAGGGGCTTATACGCCCGAAGCCATTGGCGATTATGTCGGCGGTTCGAACCATGTGTTGCCGACCGCGCGTTCGGCCCGGTTTTCTTCTGGCTTGAGCGTGCTCGATTTTATGAAAAGGACCTCGATTTTAAAGTGTGGCGCGGCCAGTCTTGCGAAACTCGGTCCGGCGGCGATCGCGCTCGGCCACGCCGAGGGGCTGGATGCGCACGCGCGCTCGGTGGCGCTCCGAATCGATCATCGCATGCCATGAGCCGGACCGATCCAAAGGAACGCAATCGCCTCGTTTCCGTGACTCTCGACGAGGCATCGATTGGCCGAGGCGCGGCGGATCAGGAGCACGAGCGGCAAATCGCGATCTACGACCTTATCGACGAAAACAGCTTTGCGCTGCCGGGACGCGACGACGGCCCTTATGGATTAAAGATCTCCATGCAGGACGCAAAGCTCGCATTGGAGGTCGCTGACGAAAATGGCGCGCCGCTCGTCGTACATATTCTCTCGCTCACTCCGTTCCGCGGTCTTCTCAAGGATTATTTTATGGTTTGCGAAAGCTATTACGCGGCCATTCGGACCGCGGGGCCGAGGCAAATCGAAGCGATCGACATGGGGCGCCGCGCCCTTCACAACGAGGCGGCCGGCCTTCTCATCGAACGGCTCAAGGGCAAACTAGATTGCGACCACGACACGGCGCGGCGGCTTTTCACCCTCGTCGCCGCGTTGCACTGGAAAGGCTGAGCGCCGATGCCGGCGGGGCAAGACGCCGGGGCGCCGCCGGGGAAGCACGCCGTAAAAAACCGCCCGCAAGCCGTGCTTTTCGCCTGCACGCGAAATACGGTGCGCTCGCCGATGGCGGAGGCTCTCGGAAGGCATTTGTTCGGTAAGCAAGTCTATTTCGCATCGGCCGGGATAAGGCGCGGCGAAACCAATGGATTCGCGATCGCGGCAATGGATGAAATCGGCATCGACATGACCAAACATCGTCCCCACACGTTCGAGGATCTCGAGGACGCGTGTTTCGACGTCATCGTGACCCTTTCGCCCGAGGCGCATCACAAGGCGCTCGAATTCACCCGCACCCTTGCCACCGATGTTCTATATTGGCCGACGCTCGATCCAACCGCCGTCGAAGGTTCCCGCGAGCGCGTTCTCGACGCCTATCGCGATGTGCGCGACGGCCTCCTCGACCGCATCAAGAAAATGCTGGATTACCAGCCGATGGGCAATCTGTGACAGGCGCGGCATTTTCGCGCCAAACCAAGAGTTGGCCGGTTCTGAAACGAAAAGGGGCGCCTGGCACGGTGGCGGGATTGCGGCCGGACTTCCCATTTTTACATATTTCTTTTGTCCGAGAGTTCGAGCAGGAGGTGGACGAGTTCGGCCTGACGATGGGTTCCGGTCTTTTCAAAAATGCTGGAGAGTTGGGCTCTGGCAGTCGCGACCGAAATACCGCGCCGCCGCGCCGCCGCCGCGCGGCCGTCACCCTTGAGAATCTCGGCGGCAAGCCCGGATTCGGCACCGGTCAGACCAAATCGGCTGTGCAGATTTTTGGCAAGCTCCCGCCGCTCGGTCTCGGGGTCAACCACCGTGACAATCGCCGCCGGCGCGCACACTCCTAGCCATGGGATCCTGCAGTCCGGGTCTTTGGATCGAATCGGGGTCACCCTGACGCGGAGGCATAGGCGATTAAGCCCGCGCGGGACATCAAGTTCTCCGCCGAGCGGTCCGCGCAGCGGACCAACCCCGTGCGCGCAGGACGCGATCAGCCGCTGCAATGTATCCGCGCCGTCGGCGCTGGCGAGGCAACCGCCCTTGAGAACGAGTCCGTTGCCTTTGTCGAGCACTGCCCGCGCCGGGGCATTTGCGAACAGGACATTTGCCGCGGCGTCGACCAGGATGGCTCCCTGCCGCAGACTTTCGAACCGCTCTGGCGCGGCGCCGTGCATAACGTCGAGCGTCCAGAGCTGGCGATGCATGCGCGCGGCGCGCGCGATGTGGCGCAGGGTGGCTTCGAAGAGACGAGCCTGCCTGCTCTCCGGCGGATCGCTCCCGCGCGCGTTGACGACGCAGATCAATGACGTCATCTGGTCTTCAACGAGCAAATTGGCACCAAGCATTTCAAAGCCATAGTCGGCCGTCTTCCACCATTCGTTGAAAACGGGCGTCTTGACGAAGTCCTGCCGCGGCATAAGTGTATCGAGGGTGAACACCTTGCCCGCCGGCAGAGCCTCGGTGTTGTCCCAGAGTGGATTGCGGAACGCCCAGTAATCCTTGTAGCTGGCCTGCAAATCCGGAAAGGCGCGCCGCGAGATCGAAGCGAAGGTGCCGGTTCGCCGGTCCATGGTCGCGATGATGGCTTGCATCGCTCCCGTGGCTTCGGCGAGCTCTGTAAGCACAGTCGGCCAGAGATCGCCATCGAGAACCGCGGCGTAAATAAAATCGATCAGAGCGATAAGCTTACTGTCTTCGCTCAAGGCGCCGCCCCCCGGGCGTGGTGCCAGCTACGGTGCGGGCTGGAGTAGTTTCTACGGCCATGAAGGATGACCGTTGGCCTTTACTCTCTAATTTTCATTAATCCCTTGGCGCCGAAGCATTCGCTCACAATTCGTTCTTTCTCTTTTGCAATGAGAGCAAGTCCCGAAAAGGTTGAATGGCTCTTTCCACATTTCGACATCGGACATATCCGGTATCTCATACGGACATGCTCAAAAATCCGTGAGGTTGAGCAATTACACCGCGACCGCATAACTGGGAGGCAGGTAAGCAATCAATCGCGCTACAACTCTGCGTGCCACCCAATTCGTAGGATTTGAGCGGGAACCTAAACCAGCCAACGAAGTCTGGCAACCGGTCGATTTAGGACGAACGTCCGATGCGGAGCGGCAAAAATGGTGCAATCATCGCAACCATCGGGGATGAGCAGGCGGTCCTCCCAAGCCTCGTCCCAGCTGTTAAATGACCAAGCAATTTTTACTGCATTGGCCGCCGCTTCATCGATTTCTTCCGCAGGGGAGGGAGACCGGTGGGCGGCGGCATTTTGTATCAATTTTTGTCAAAAAGCTCATCTGACCTTTACAGATTCTTGACCAGATATCTGAAAAAACTAGGGTTCTTTAGGTCCATTATGCTTCGCCAGATGGACCCTGCGCCGTTTCTTTCTACCGGCCGGGAAGTGCGCCAGGCTGGCCGCAGGCGAGCCAGCGGCGCATAAAAGCGCTGGACCAGCGCGCCACGGCGCCGTCGTGCCGGAACCACCCTTCGAGATGCCGATGCCGGGGGTGGGCGCCAGGTTCGCCCATGCGCTCGCGGTTAAGGAGCGTCCACCGGCATAACGTGGCGAAAGTCACTTCCGGATGGAATTGGAAGCCGTAGGCCTTGTTGCGATAACGAAAAGCCTGCGCCTCGAAATCGTGGCCGCTGGCGAGCAGCACCGCGCCGCCCGGCAGATCGAAACCTTCCCGGTGCCATTGATAGACGTGATTGGGAAACCGGCAGTCGCAAATGCGATGGCCTTGTTCCGTCGGTTGGATCGGGTAATAGCCCACTTCGACGCGCCCGCGCGGATGCGGGCGGACGCCATAACCAAGATGGCGCGCCAGCATCTGGGCGCCAAGGCAAATGCCGAGGAAAGGCGTGTCTTCTTTAAGCGGGACCCCGATCCAGTCGATTTCGCGGCGCAACCATGCGGCTTCGTCGTTAACGCTCATCGGACCGCCGAAAACGATGGCGCCAGCGTAACCCCTTAACGTTTCCGGCAGCGGATCGTCAAAGCACGCCCGCCGGCAGTCAAGCTCAAATCCTTGCGCATGCAAGAGCCGTCCGAGCCGCCCCGGAGTCGAATGGGCTTGATGCAGGACAATGAGAATCTTGCCGCGGGATTTGACAGGGTCAGGCATCATTCGCAAAAAGAAAAAAAATTATCACCCCGGACTTTTGCGGAGAGAAGCGCGATTTTGCTGCAATCGCGAAATAACCGCTAACATCAAGGCTCTCGGCAAAAAAGGCAAGAGCGAAATACTAAGTTTGTTCAAGAATCCAGGTACAATCTCGCGGCGTCCGGCGATCAGCCCGGCATAGCCCGCCTCCGCGACTTCCATGGCGGTGGAAGCTGGAAGACGGCCCAAGTCCATGTTTGTACCGATCCCCGCGCGGGCCTGGAAATCCGTCTTTGTGTAGCCAGGACACAGCGCCGAGACGGCGACGCCCTGCGAACGCAGTTCCTGTGCGAGGGCCAGCGAGAACGAGAGAATGAAGGATTTCGACGCGTAATAGGCCGCCATGCCCGGGCCGCCGGGAAAGTAGGCCGCGATCGAAGCGACATTTAGGATTTTTCCGCGTGCGGCACGAATTGCTGGCAGGAAGCACAGAGTTATTTCAACGACGGCGCGAATATTGAGATCGACGATTGCGAGCTGTTCCGCCGGATCGAGGCCGGCGGCATCGCCGGCAAGGCCAAAGCCGGCATTGTTGACCAGGATTTCCGGTGTGGCGCCGGCAGATTCGAGCGCGGCGGCGATTTTTTTTGCCGCGCTTTGCTCGGTCAAATCGAACACCAGCACCAACGGCCGTGGCCCGCCGGATGCCGCGATTTCATCGGCGAGCACGTCGAGTTTTCCGCGACTGCGCGCGACGAGTGCGAGATCATGGCCATGCCGGGCGAAGACGCGGGCGAGATCGGCACCGATCCCGCCGGAGGCGCCGGTTATAAGGGTGACGCGGCGCGTCTCGTGGCGGGCTTGCGTTAGGCCTGTCCCGCTCATGCTTTCCCTTTCATGGCCGGCGCAGACCAGGGGCCTTCGAAAGGGGCGTCGCGCGACGTCTGTCCTCCGGCGCGCTGACGAGCCAAGACTCTGTCGCGGGTCGAAACGCCAAGAAGTTCGGCAATGCGCCAGATTATGTTTTCCTCAAATTCGTGGACGACTCCGTCGGCGAACGCAATGTCCCACAGCATCTCCACGATTTTTTGGCGCCCATCGTCGTCGAGCGCGCGTTTCAGGATGCTGGTGAAATGATAGAAATCAACCGCCTCGCGGTCGCTTTGCTCGCCCATCGCGATCAATTCCGAGGTGGCTTTCGCGTCGAGGCCGAACCGCTCCGCGATAATTGTCTTCAGCCGCCGCCGCTCGGCGAGGTCCGTCTGGCCGTCCACATTGGCGACATGAACAAGCAAGGCCACCGCCGCGAGTCGATAATCCTCCTCGTCAAAACTCCGGCGGGGCGCCTCCGTGCCGGCAACCTCGGCGATAAAACTTTTCAGGGCATCGAACATGGCGGCTCTCCAAACAAAGTGCACTATAAAGTGCTCCGGTGCAAAACGCATCCGCGCCATTCAGCGCAGCAATAAACAGGTCGAATAGCCCTCGGGACGCCGGTAGGCCCGGCGCAAACCGGCTATCCAGGCTTGACAACTTTGGCGCGAGGGAAAGCAGAATTTGTCGTCGCGCCAATCGATGAGGGGGGTCCCATTGCCGTCTTCAAAACGGCGGCCGCCGGAAAAATGCCCAAGCCAGACAGAAGCCCAGGGCAAATCTTCCGCCGTGTACGCCGGCGGTGCCCAAAACGGCGCGCCAACCTGGCATTCTACGCCAGCACTTGCCGGATCTCCCTCGGCGGAGGGAGTTGTCCCGCAAAAACTTAAAAATGCCGCAGCGAAAAGAAGGCATGGCCACCGGTTTTCAGCCGCCACGCCTATTTTTCCACCGCGGGTCATGCTTTGCGTCCTGCCATCCAATCCGTGCTTCGATCCTTGCCCGGCAAGGCGTCGCGGCGCAAGCGCTATTGTACGGAGGTTGCGTGATTGGTTGTAAGGAAAGCTGGGCGCAGTGCCCCCTTACCGCACTGCGCCGAATATCAGCCGAAAATCACAAGTGAGCGCCGCGAATGACCCCTAAGCTCGCCGAGAGGGGTAAGGTCCGGCTCAAGCCGACAGTAGCGGGCAGAGGTGCGTCCTCGATCACAGGTTCGGCGATCACCTTGTTTTCGTGTTCATGGCCAAGGGCCTGAAGAAAGTGGTCTGTCCAATCTTGGATACTATTTGCACGAAGCGCCGCCATCAACGCGTTCCAGCGGTCCTTGCGCTCTTCCAGCGGCATGGCATAGGCGCGGGCGATGGCGTCGGCGGTTGCTTCAATATCGTACGGATTGATGATCAAGGCACTGGATAGTTCATGGGCAGCGCCAGCGAATTGCGACAAGACAAGCACGCCAGGGTTATCCGGTGCTTGCGCCGCCACATATTCCTTCGCGACGAGATTCATGCCGTCGCGCAGGGGTGTCACGAGGCCGATCCGCGCGATACGATAAAGCCCGGCAAGGGCCGACCGGCTCATCGTCTTGTTGATGTAGCGCAGCGGTGTCCAATCGACATCGCCATGCTTGCCATTGATGCGGCCGGCTTCCTCCGCCAACTCTCGTTGCAAGCGGGCATATTCGGGAACCTCCGAGCGCGACTTGGGCGTGATCTGCAACATTGTCACCCGCGCCCGCGCCGCCTGCGGCGAACGCTCGAGGAATGTGCAAAACGCTTCGATTCGTTGTGTTAGGCCTTTCGAATAATCGAGCCGGTCTACTCCGATGACAAGGTCCCGGCCTTCGAGGCTTGCGAGCGCGCACTTCACGGTCATGCTCTTTTCGGCGGCACGGGCCTCCTTGGCGAAGGCTTTGCTATCGATTCCGATGGGAAACGCGCCAACCCGCATTCGGCGGCCGTCGATCTCGCACCAATCACCGCTGGCGACCCGGCCCGCATTGGCGCTCACGATGCAGTCGCGGAAATTATCGGCGTCGTTTTGAGTCTGAAAACCAACGACATCATAGGCGCCAAACGAACGAAGGATTCGCTGATAGGCGGGCAAGGCACTCGCCACTTGCGGCCCCGGCCAGGGGATATGCAGGAAAAAGCCGATCCGGTTGGTGCAGCCAAGTTCGCGCAGGACTCTCGCCATCGGAATGAAATGATAGTCGTGCACCCAAATTATATCGTCCGGGCGCAGCATTTTGTGGAGTTGCCCGGCGAACTGCTCGTTCACCCGGAAATAAGCGGCGGCGTTACATTCCGATAGATCGGCGAGATCGAGACGATAATGACAGATCGGCCACAGCGCCCGGTTGGCAAAGCCACGATAATATTGATCAAGATCGCGGCGGGAAAGGTCGGACACCGCATAGGCGACCGATCCTAGAGTTTTCCATTGGGGGACAAGAGGGCTCGCCTCGCTGGTTTTGCCTGACCAGCCGAACCAAAGTCCGCCACGCGCCTTGAGCGCTACTTTAAGCGCGACGGCAAGTCCCCCTGCCGCTGGCGCCGCCGAAGATGACGCCAAGGGCACGCGATTCGACACTACCACAAGTCTTCCGCTCGACCCGCTGGGGATGATCGCGGCCGGTTTGTGCAAAGGCTGAACTTGACCCATCATGCGTCGACCCTATTCTGACCAACCCAAAGCCTTAAACGCATAACTACGGGCTTAGTTGCGCCACAACCTCGGCAGCCAACGCAAAATTCCTAAAATTAACCAAACTCGATTTAAGCTCTATTATGAAAATAACAATGGCAAAGTTACGGCTGGAAATCGTTCATATGTGAGCATTTCTCAAGTGTTTGCATGGACTTTAGGTGGCATTAAGGAAGCCCGTCACTGTCGCGTTCTTCGAAGAGCCCGGCCTGTCGACGCGCTTATTCCAGGCGAAGCAACAGGGGTCGAGATATCGACCGAAACTTTAAGACGCGGTTCGTCGTTCGGCGAACGGACGAGTCAATTATCGCGCCTAAATTGCCAGATGATTCGGCGGCAGCGGCAGGGCTCATGGGTCTTGAAAGAAAGCTTCATCGCGACATACGACCCGGCTTGATAAGCCGAAGTGCATGAGCTGAGAAACGAGGGACGCCGCGCTTGCTGGGTCCCTCGGCTAGATAATCGAAGGTCCTGTGGTTTCAGACTATATTCGTCCTAATAGCGCAAGAACCAAAACAACCACTAGGACCGTGCCAAGCAAACCGCCCGGTGCGTATCCCCAACTCGCACTGTACGGCCAAGTCGGCAACGCACCAATGAGCAGCAGAATGAGGACGACAATTACTATGGTTGAAAGCATTGCCTTGTCTCCTTTGTTGGTGTGGTGCATTAATCGTGATGCAGGAGCAAAGTTCCAAGCCCGCGGAACGATCAGGCGAATGACCGCGATTGGTTCGATCTCCGGAAAGATTTCACTTTCTGACATTCAGGCGAGCAAAATAACAAACTTAAATGCCGCACCGGGCAAAAGGCTAGCCCGACGCGGCATTTGAGTTTGCGCACTCGAAGTTTACGTTTGCTCGGGTGCGTCAAGACTCGATCACTATTGCCTCATGATCCAGTCATCGACATCCTTGCGTGCTGCATCCTTGGAGATGCCGTAGCGTTCCTGAATCTTGCCTTCAAGCTGGTCGCGCTTGCCGGCGATTTTGTCGAGTTCGTCATCCGTGAGATGTCCCCATTGCTCCTTGATCTTACCTTTCAACTGCTTCCAGTTTCCTTCGACACGATTCCAATCCATTGCAGACTCCTTTAAGTTCAAAGGTTACGACAACATTGGGCTGCCGGACCTTGCGCCTCTAACTGTCATTGCGCGGAGTTGGTTCCAACGCCGTCTTGGCGTAAGCAGCCGAACCCTCACATTTGGCTGTTGGTTTTTTTGTCGTATGCTGGGGCCGCCTTAAGTTCCTCTTTGGACTGGTTAAGAACCAGCCAATCCTTGCCGTCACGCGATGCAACTTTTAGGTCCTTGAAAGGAACCGCGACGTCCTTCTTGCCTACGCCCAGCAGACCGCCGACGCTCACGACCGCTGTCGTGACATTGCCGCTATTATCCACGACGAGGTCGGTAACGACGCCAATCTTGTCTTCGGCATTGTCGTAGACATCCGCCTTGTAAATATCGGAGGCTAGCCAGTGCGTCGTCGAAAGCGACGACGGCGCTGCGACCGAGCGGCCGCTCGCTAAATTCTTGTTCGTTTCGGCCTGAGCAACGGCTAGGCTGCCAGCGAGAGCGAGGACCGTGGCAGACAGAGCGAGCTTACGTAACATAGGGGTATCCTTCTGTTTGAGCGCAATGATTTACGCCGCTCTCAAACATCCGCTCCGGATCTTGGTTCCTCGCGCGGATAAGTTTTTTACGGAGGGTCCAGTATGGTGCACGCGATCAATGCGCGAAGATCAAGTTCGACCAAACCTACGCTTGGCTACAATGCTGGGGTCCGCGCGAGCGCTCAACAGCAATGCCATCGATCCCCGGCAGGGCCCCCGGCCTGCCGGGGCCTGCGCGATTGTCAGGCTGCGGCGTTGCGTAGATTGCGAACGCGATCGTGATTTGCCTTGACGCCTTCGTATTCGTTCCGGCGAAGCTGAGATGCTTCCCGACCGCCTTAGAAGACCAAGCGGCTCAAAAAGTTCCGTTTCCTATGGAAGATCGGGGGACGCTCGCAGGCAGAAGCCGAGCCCGTAAGTCCCCTTGGTCAACGCCTAGAAAGGCGTTTTCCATTTTGGACGTCGTCTACGCCACGGTGCCGGCCGATTCATGCCATACGGATCGGCTTCCTCGTGGTTTGATCGCAAAACAACAAGCACATGGCCGAAGCGGACTCTCCGCTTCGGCCATGCTTTTTAGCGCCAAAAAAGAACCAGCAAGATTATGATTGGCAGCGGTATACCCAGCAGCCAAAACAGTGCACCGCGTCCTAGTCCCATTTCATTTTCCTTCTTCAAGCTCCAGTACCGCTGCAACCGCTCACGTCGCGTCCGGTTCCTTCGCGCGAAGAAAGGTTGTTACGAAGCTTATGTTCGCCAGGGATGCCGAATTTACAAGTTATTGCGCGCGTTATTGCGCGCGACATGCGCGGTCATCCTTTCGTGATCGGAAAGAATTTCAGGTCAGCTTTAGGCCATCCGCATTGCGACCCCCGCCGCCCAAACATGGACGGAACCAAAACGAAAGTTGCGGCGTTAATAAGGCAAATATGGCTGCAATATGGTGAGAAGCACAGACGGTTGAACCCCCTTTTGGGCAGAATGGTGTTCCAGCTTAGCGTTTGGCGCGCCGGAATTCCGCGAATACGTTGAATACGTTCGATGCCGCGAATCTATACAAAATGTGGGAGGTTCCTGTGAGTATTGCGTCCGATCTATCAGTCTCAGTGCGCCCAGCGAGGCGTGTGCGTCCGGTGCCCGCCTCGGGGCGCGGCGACACGGCATCGCGCGGTAGTGAACTGCAATGCCGCGAATTGCTCGAAGCACTTCCCGCAGCCGTTTATACGATTGACGCAGCGGGGCGGATCACATTCTTCAACCAGGCGGCAGCTGACCTCTGGGGTTGTCGCCCGCAGCTCGGTAAGAGCGAGTGGTGCGGCTCCTGGCGGCTCTACTGGCCCGACGACAGGCCGATGCGGCACGATGAGTGCCCCATGGCCGTGGCGCTGAAGGAAGGACGCCCGATCCGCGGCGCGGAGGCGGTTGCCGAGCGGCCGGACGGCACACGCGTCTTTTTCCTCGCGTATCCCATACCACTGCGGGACAAGTCAGGCGCCGTGACCGGCGCAGTGAATACGTTAGTTGACGTTACCGAGCGCAAGCGCTTCGAGGAGTTCGAGAAGCGGCTCGCCTCAATCGTCGAGTCTTCTGATGACGCCATCGTGAGTAAAGACCTCGATGGTATCATTAAGACCTGGAACCCAGGAGCAGAGCGCCTCTTCGGCTATGCGGCAGAAGAAGTTATCGGCAAGCCTATCACGCTGTTGATTCCAATCGATCGCCACGGCGAGGAATCCGATATCCTTTCGCGCATCCGGCGCGGTGAGCGCATCGATCACTATGAAACCGTTCGCCGGCGCAAAGATGGTAGTTTGATCGAGATTTCGGTGACGGTGTCGCCCATCGAGAATGCTGACGGCAGAATCATTGGTGCATCAAAAATCGCCCGCGACATCACCGAGCGCAAGCGAGCTCAGGAACAAAAGAATAT
Source organism: Methylocella sp. (assembly GCA_036560885.1). Lineage (GTDB taxonomy): Bacteria > Pseudomonadota > Alphaproteobacteria > Rhizobiales > Beijerinckiaceae > Methylocapsa. The sequence continues at coordinate 655 of DATBQJ010000204.1, read as the reverse complement.
ACTCCTCAGAGAGATGAGCCATCGCATTAAGAATCTTTTCGCCGTTACGAGTGGCCTGTTGACCCTGAGTGCGCGTTCCGCGCGCACGCCGGCGGACATGGCCGAGGCGGTCCGGGGAAGGCTGGGGGCTCTCGCGCGCGCCCACGGGCTCACGCGCCCCGGCCTGATTAACGGGGAGGACAAACCCGGCCAGGGCACGACTTTACACGTTCTCGTCCAAACTATCTTTGCTCCCTACGTCGATCCGGACCGCGTCGAAGGCCATGGGTTCTATCTCGTCACCGGACCTTGTCTGCCGATCGGCGGGAACGCCGTCACGAGTGTTGCTCTTATCTTGCACGAGCTTGCGACGAACGCGGTCAAGTATGGGGCTCTATCGTCTCCTAGAGGCTACATCCACATCGACTGGTCCGTGAAGAAGGACGAATTTCTGCTGACCTGGAAAGAACATGGCGGTCCATCCCTAGCTGGGCCGCCAGAGCATGAAGGGTTTGGAAGTTCGCTCGTGCGCCGACTCGTGACAGATCAGTTCGGAGGTCAGCTTTCCTACGACTGGAAGCCCAAAGGCTTGATTATCCGCCTCTCGATGCCCGTGGAACGTCTTACGCTGTGAGACGAGCGACTAATCAGCATCAATTTTTCTGGGTCCTTCGGT
>DATBQJ010000203.1:0-13621 GCA_036560885.1 Methylocella sp. | reverse complement strand
TGTAAGCCATGCGCCAAATCGACCAGAAAATTCGCATAGTGCACGTCGTCCTCAACGATCAGCAAAATTGCGTCTTCCGGTTGAAGGTTAGCGCGGTCGTCTAGGATCTGCGCCTCCGGGCGCTCTGGCGCGGGCATGCTCAGCATCGGAGCCGCCATCGGTACCGTTCGCTGCGTTGTCGAAGAACCAGCATATTCCGACGGCAAATAGAGCGTGAAGACGCTGCCCCGCCCGGGGGTGCTCTGAAGCCGAATTTCGCCGCCGAGGAGAGTTGCCAGCTCACGGCTAATCGCGAGGCCCAAACCGGTCCCACCGTATTTCCGGCTAGTGCTGGCATCGGCCTGTTGAAATGCCTCGAAAATGCTTTTTTGCTTCTCGGGTGCGATACCGATTCCCGTGTCGGAAACCTCGAACGCAACGACCGCACGCGTCTGATCCAACGCCTCGTGGCCGGCGCTCCAGCCGCCGCGCGCCACCGAAACTGCGAGGCGCACGCCGCCTTTTTCCGTGAACTTGAAGGCATTCGATAGAAGGTTCTTGAGCACCTGTTGGAGGCGTTTGGAATCAGTCACGATGCCGCGCTCGAGCGAGGGATCCATCACCACATCGAAGGAGAGGTTCCGGCTTTCGGCTTCGTGGCGGAAAATACGGACTACCATGTCATTGAGGTCAGTAAACAAGACATTCTCTGCATCAACCGACATCATTCCGGATTCGACTTTTGAAAGGTCTAGGATGTCACTGATGAGATTCAAAAGATCCGTTCCAGCGCTATGGACTGTGCGCGCAAATTCCACCTGCTTTTCGGTCAGGTTGCCGTCGGGATTGTCACTGAGCTGCTGCCCGAGAATTAGTATGCTATTTAGCGGAGTCCGCAATTCGTGCGACATGTTGGCCAAAAAGTCGGATTTATATTTCGATGCCAGCGCCAATTCGGTCGCCTTCTCTTCGAGCGCGCCGCGGGCCTGCTCGATTTCCTGGTTCTTCCGTTCGACTTCCACATTGCGTTCGGCGAGCTGCTGCGCCTTCTGTTCAAGCTCTTCGTTGGTCTGCTGAAGTTCCTTTTGTCTTATCTGCAGCTCAGCGGCCAACTCCTGCGACTGCTTCAGCAGGCCCTCCGTTTGCATCGTGGCCTCGATGCTGTTCAGCACTATGCCGATACGGGCCGTGAGCTGATCGAGGAAGGATACTTGCAGGTCCGTGAATGCGTTAACGGACCCAATTTCAATCACCGCCTTGACCTGCTCCTCGAACAGCACGGGAAGCACAATGACATTCTTCGGCGTCGTTTTGAAAAGCCCCGAGCGGATAGGTACCACACTCGACGGTATGTCGGTGATCAGCAGGCGTTTTGCATCCGCAGCGCATTGTCCAATCAGACCTTCGCCAATTCGGATGCGCTCTAAGTGACCCTCGGCACCGGCATCGGCGTAGGCGGAAAGCAGCTTGAGGCACGGCCCGTCCGCGTTATCCAAGAGATAAATTACTTCGTTTTGGGCGTTAATAAGTGATGCGAGTTCGGTCAGCAGCATGCGACCCACCGTGGCGAGATCGCGCTGGCCTTGCAGCATATTGGTAAATCGCGCAAGGTTTGTCTTGAGCCAATCTTGCTCGGTATTTTGGTCCGTGGTCAGCCGCAGATTGCCGATCATCGTGTTGATGTTGTCCTTGAGCTCCGCTACTTCGCCGCGCGCGTTAACCTGAATGGACCGGGTCAGATCGCCTTTGGTGACCGCTGTTGCAACTTCAGCGATCGCACGTACTTGCGTCGTGAGATTCGCCGCAAGCAGATTCACATTGCCGGTCAAATCTTTCCACGTGCCTGCCGCGCCTGGAACATTCGCTTGGCCGCCCAGACGTCCTTCCACGCCCACTTCCCGGGCGACCGTGGTGACTTGTTCGGCGAAAGTGGCAAGCGTGCCGGTCATGTTGTTGATCGTCTCGGCGAGGGCGGCAACCTCGCCCTTCGATATGACCGTGAGGTTTTGTTTGAGATCGCCCGTCGCGACCGCGGTCACGACCTTGACGATGCCGCGGACCTGCTCGGTGAGATTCGCCGCCATGATATTCACAGTGTCGGTCAAATCTTTCCACGTTCCGGCGACACCGGGCACCGTCGCCTGCCCACCGAGTCGCCCGTCTGTACCCACCTCACGCGCGACACGCGTAACTTCGCCCGCGAAGGCGTTAAGCTGATCCACCATCGTGTTGATGGTGTTTTTCAATTCAAGAATCTCGCCTTTTACATCGACAGTAATCTTGCGCGAAAGGTCGCCACGAGCGACTGCCGTCGTAACCTCTGCTATATTGCGGACCTGCATAGTCAAATTAGCTGCGAGAAGGTTGACATTGTCAGTTAGATCCTTCCAGGTTCCGTCCACGCCAGGCACAACGGCCTGGCCGCCAAGCCGGCCATCAGTACCAACCTCGCGAGCGACCCGCGTCACCTCGGCGGCAAAGGAACGCAGCTGCTCGACCATGGTGTTAATGGTTTCCTTGAGCTGGAGAATTTCGCCGCGGACGTCGACCGTGATCTTCTTCGAGAGATCGCCGTTCGCGATCGCCGTGGCGACTTCCGCGATATTTCGGACTTGTCCGGTCAGATTGCTCGCCATAAAGTTGACGTTGTCGGTCAGGTCCTTCCAGGTTCCCGCGACACCTGGAACGGTCGCCTGGCCGCCGAGCTTGCCCTCCGTGCCGACCTCGCGGGCAACGCGCGTTACCTCACCGGCGAAAGCATTCAGCTGATCGACCATTGTGTTGATGGTGTTTTTCAGTTCGAGTATTTCACCTTTCACATCGACGGTGATCTTTCGGGAAAGATCGCCGCGGGCAACCGCCGTGGTCACTTCGGCGATATTACGGACCTGCCCGGTGAGATTGCTCGCCATGAAATTAACGTTGTCGGTCAAATCCTTCCATGTGCCGGCGACGCCTGGAACGTTAGCCTGGCCGCCTAGTCGTCCGTCCGTTCCCACCTCGCGCGCGACGCGTGTCACCTCGCCGGCGAAACGATTGAGCTGATCGACCATGGTGTTCAGCGTTTCCTTCAGCTGTAGGATCTCGCCGCGCACATCGACGGTGATCTTTCGGGAAAGATCGCCGTTTGCGATGGCGGTCGCGACTTCCGCTATGTTGCGGACTTGACCAGTCAGATTCCCGGCCATGGAATTCACGCTGTCGGTCAAATCTTTCCAGGTACCAGCGACGCCTAGCACTTGCGCCTGACCGCCAAGCCGGCCTTCGGTTCCAACCTCGCGCGCCACGCGGGTAACCTCGCCGGCGAAAGCGTTCAATTGATCGACCATCGTATTGATGGTCTCTTTCAGTTGTGAAATTTCCCCGCTGACATTCACCGTGATTTTCTTGGAAAGGTCGCCGCGAGCCACCGCGGTGGCGACTTCGGCGATATTGCGGACTTGTCCGGTCAAATTGCTCGCCATCGAGTTCACGCTGTCGGTCAAGTCTTTCCAGGTACCAGCGACGCCTTTCACTTCCGCCTGCCCGCCGAGTTTGCCCTCGGTTCCGACCTCGCGAGCGACACGGGTGACTTCTCTTGCGAAGGCGTTCAACTGGTCCACCATCGTGTTAATAGTGTCCTTGAGCTGCAGTATTTCGCCGCTGACATTGACCGTGATCTTTTTTGAAAGGTCGCCGCTTGCGATCGCGGTCGAAACCTCGGCGATATTGCGTACTTGCGCCGTCAAATTGCTAGCCATCGAATTGACGCCCTCGGTCAGATCCTTCCAGGTGCCGGCAACACCGAGCACGTTGGCCTGGCCACCGAGGTGCCCATCCGTTCCCACCTCACGGGCGACACGGGTAACCTCGCTCGCGAACGCGTTTAATTGATCGACCATGGTGTTGATGGTGTCTTTGAGCTGAAGTATCTCGCCGCTCACCGAGACAGTAATCTTCTTTGAAAGATCGCCCCCCGCGATTGCCGTCGCGACCTCCGCAATGTTGCGCACCTGTCCAGTCAGGTTGCCGGCCATTGAGTTCACGCTGTCGGTCAGATCCTTCCAGGTGCCTGCTACCCCCGGCACCTGCGCCTGACCTCCTAGCCGCCCTTCCGTGCCAACCTCGCGTGCGACCCGCGTCACTTCAGACGCGAAGCTGTTGAGCTGATCGACCATCGTATTGATCGTATCCTTGAGTTCCAAGATCTCGCCGCGGACATCGACGGTAATCTTACGCGAAAGATCACCGCGAGCGACCGCCGTTGTCACGTTCGCGATATTACGGACCTGGTCGGTAAGGTTGCCGCACATCGCATTGACCGAGTCGGTCAGATCCTTCCACGTCCCGGCGACGCCAGGAACCAGAGCTTGGCCACCCAGCTTGCCTTCCGTGCCAACCTCGCGCGCCACACGCGTCACCTCCGAGGCAAACGAACGGAGCTGATCCACCATGGTGTTGATGGCTTCCTTGAGCAGCAGAATTTCGCCGTGCACGTCGACCGTGATCTTTTTCGATAGGTCGCCATTTGCGACTGCGATCGTGACTTCGGCGATATTGCGAACTTGTCCGGTCAAATTGTTCGCCATCGAATTGACGCTCTCGGTCAGATCTTTCCAAACGCCAGTGACCTCCCGCACTTGGGCTTGCCCGCCAAGCTTGCCATCCGAGCCGACTTCGCGGGCAACGCGCGTCACTTCCGATGTGAACACGGCGAGTTGTTTGATCATTGTGTTGACGATGGTCGCCGAACGCAGAAACTCGCCTTTCAGTGGCCGACCATAGACCTCAAGCGGAACGGTATACAAAAGATCCCCGCGTGCGACGGCTGCAATCGCCCGGGTCAATGTGTTTGTCGGCCATAGGAGGTCGTCGACCAGCGCATTGATGGACGCTTCCATGTCACCCCAGGCGCCAACGGATAGCGGAAACTTAGCGCGTTTGCGGGTGTTGCCGTCGCGGCCAACTACTTGGCCGATCGTTTCAAGTTGCCGAGCCATGTGCTCGTTCGCCGTGACGATCTCGTTAAAAACATCGGCGATTTTTCCAGCAATTCCGGCTTGGTCATGTGGCAGGCGAACGGAGAAATTTCCGATTCGCACGCACTGCAAAGCACCCAATAGCATCTGCATGTCCGAGGAATATTCCTCCGAAGCGCCACTGATTGGGCCAGGCGCGGCTGGTTCTCGTTTTCGTGGGGAGTGGGCCGCGAGACGGCGTTCTGAAGCGGGCTGCGCCTTGGCTTTAGCAGTTCGTGACAAAGGTAATCCTCCGCTGCTGTCGGTTCAATTCTTTAAGATTTAATCCGAATCCAGATCTATTCTTTTTGACCAATTCCGGGATGGGTGGCAATCTCGAATAACTGCTCGCCCGGATTGTGTGATGGACCTCCTGGGGTACCTGCGTGCTGTCGAGATTGATCTTCGCATAAAACGCTGGCATCAAAGTCCTGGCGTCCGCAAAAACCGATGCGATGCGTAGCGGCGTCCTGTGTCCCAACGATGCCGGCGAAATGGGATGTCGAGGTATCTCTGGGAAACTCATGGCAAGCGATATGTCCCGTAGGCCCGGCTATTTGGGGGATTGCCTGGCATGCTGTCGCGTCCGTAAGTCAAAACAGCTTGCAGCGTCCTTCCGCCGTCCTCTTGCACCAAAACTTTCGCCTGGCGGTCGATTTTGCTATCCTTATCGGCCAAATCGATCGCGGCGTCCCGAGCGCGAACATGGTCGGAAAACGAGCCAAAGGTGCGGTTCCCGTTCTTGATAACCCACGCGTCGCCATACTGAACAATGAAATAATACGATGAAGTCATTAGCGGTTTTCCTCAACATCAATTAACGTCGCCGTGGCCCTATGGTTCGACCCCGCTGCAAATAAAACTTTCAATATTTGCAAAGCCCTGTCGCCCCGGTCCCCGAACTAGCGAACGCGAGCCGAGCGTGAAGCTGCCGGGCCAGATTTGCGCGCATTGACGTGTAGCGCTAGGTCATCCGTAAAAAGGCATTTTGAACAAGGAGCCGCCCGGTCGACGCGCCATCGTCGCTTTCGACGATGCACTTGCTAGCCGCTTCCTTCAAAATCAGACGGAAGTCTATCACGATTCCGAAGACAAGTACGCCGTCGCCGCCGACCTTATCGAATAATAGCGGCAACGTCACGGCGGCAGTTCTTTGCGCATCCATCGAGTTCCGCGCATTCATCCCAATTATCCTAATTGCGCTTGGAAGTAAGGTTTTGATAGACGCGGCAACTTCTACTTGTGCGCCGAGCGCATCTCCGCGTAGCTGGTTGCCATCAGAATGGGCATGTTGGAGCGCTTGCGGCGCACTATCTCGGCTAGCTCGATTCCAAGACGATCCACTCATCGCCATGAGCGCCCTCGATATTCTGGAGGACCTGTAATCGAGGCCAATTCGCCACAACGCGCTCTGGAGAGTCTAGAGGCGGGGCACGCATTCGACCTCATGATGACGGATCAGGTTATGCCCGGTATGAGCCCCCGGGCCTCTGAAGGCGCAAAACGATCCGAGGACCGAGAGTACTTTCAAGCATGTCCTCCATTCTGGCCAGAAGAAATGCTACCTTGGCCCGATTTGTCTTCAAGTCCTGCTGTCTCGCGAATGCCAACATCCGCTTGGAACCTGAACAAACTGCTGCGCGTTAGTATGTTTGTTGGAGAAAGGAGGACGAGGCGCCGGTACCGTTTACGCAGTTTCGGGAAACTCCATCTGGACGCGGTGCAATGAGTGCCCCATGACACGGCGCACGCAGTGGTGACGGACAGAACGTGGAGACGATCTTTATGCCGATCGTTGCGGACCTTCCATCATTTTGTAGCGATACTTCGTGATCCAGACGATGCTGTAGCGATGGCTGAAAACGGGGTTTAAATCCAAAAAACGGACAATCAATTTGGAGTTCACTGCGCTTCGTCTTTTGAGCCTGACGGAGTTTACTGTAGGGTTTGGACTGCCGCGGGCCTGCGTCAATCATACGCGGAGCGATTTTGTCTGCATTCCCCATCACTCGCAGGTGCGACATGGCCCTCGTCAAGAATTCGAAAATCGCTGCTCTCGCGGCGAAGACTCCGCCCCGGGCGGCCGCCGCCAAACCCGTCACACATCGGTCGCCAGCCCGCAAAGGCAGCTCGGGAACCCGTCAGGAAACGTTGGTCGAACGCGTTGCGGCGGCGACGGAAGAACTGGCGAGCGGTCTGGCGGAAGCTTCCGCCGCCGCACAGCAATTGCGCAGCACCTTGCAGCAGATCGCCAGCGGCGCGGAGGAAGCGGCCGGCGCGTCACAGGAACAACTCGCGGCCATCACGCGGATATTCGACAGCCTGCGAACCGCGCGCAGTGAGGCGGACTCCTCACTCCGCCAAACAAAAAATGTTCAGGCCCTGCTCTCGGAAACGGCAGGACAGATCACCACATCCGTGCGCGCCATCGAACGCAACGCACAGAAGCAGGACGCGTTGATCGAGATCATTGCCGAGCTTGAGCGGCGCGCGAAGGACATCGGCGAGATCACACAGACGGTTAGTCGAATCTCCGATCAGACCAATCTTCTGGCGTTAAACGCCGCGATCGAGGCCGCACGCGCGGGCGATCACGGCCGTGGCTTCGCGGTCGTTGCCGACGAGGTTCGCGCGCTTGCCGAAATCTCCGACAGGAGCGCCCAAGAAGTGAAGCGATTGGCGGACGATATCCAGACCGACGTTCGCGGGGTTGTCGCTGCTGTGAAGAAGACCGGGGAATCCTCGGTGACCGAAGCAAAAGCAGCGCTCGCAGTGGTGGAGGCCCTCGGGGCACTCCGCGAAGATATGCTGCGCATCGCGAAGGGAAGCGAAGATATGCTCGACGCGGCGCTCGAATCCGAACGCGCCGCATCCGAGGCACAGAAGGGTGCCGAGCAGGTCGCGAGCGCCGCCGAAAAACAATTGGCGGTCGCGAGCGAGGCGCAATCAGCGGTACAGGAGCAGTCCAAGTCGCTGGAACAAGGACAGGTTGCGGCGCAGTTGCTCGCTTCCTTGGCCGATAATCTTCGCAGCGGCGCGGACGACGCATGGGAGCAGATAGGCGCAGCCGCGGAAGAACTTTCGGCCACGGTCCAGGAATTGAGCGGCGCCGCAAGCGAAATCATGGCCTCCATGGAGGAGATCAATCGGGGCTCGCACTTGCAGGCATCTGCGACACATGAAACCTCTGCCGCGCTTGTTCAAATCGAAAAGAGCGCGAAGCTGGCGCAGACGAACACTGGCCGCGCCAGCGACCGTGTGGCAAATTTGGAGGTGGCGCTCAACGAGAGCCGAGAGTCCGTAGAGCGGCTGATGACCGGTTTGGGCGCCGCTTTGAAGGAAACGCAAGTCAGTGCAGTGACGGTTACCCGGCTTGGAACTATCGGGCGGAAAATCGAAAAGATTGTCGATGCTATCATGCTGACTACCGTGCAGACGAGCATGCTTGCCGTGAGCGGATCGGTCGAAGCGGCGCGCGCGGGCGATGCCGGGCGCGGTTTCGCCATCGTGTCCAACGATATCAGAAGCTTGGCACGGGAAGCATCCCAAAATGTCGAGCGTGCGAAGGATTCGGTGCGCGGTGTCCTCGAGCAGATCGTGATTCTCAATCGCGATCTCGAGCAGATCATCGCGACGTCTGAAATCGAACTGCAGAACAACCGCGCCGTATTCGCATCCTTGGACAAAGTGGACGGCGAGCTCGCGGCGCTCATCGCCGCCAACCGGGCAATTCTCGAAGGCGCGAATGCGATCCTGACTAGCACGGGTGAAACGGCGGTAGGCGCGCGCCAAATTGCCGCCGCCGCCGAACAAGCCAATGTTGCCTCGCGGCAGGCGGCAGCCGCTTCAACAGAGCAAGCGCAGGGTGCTGAAGATCTGGCCGCCGCGATCGAGGAAATCGCTTCCCTCGCGAATGCACTAAAGCAGCAGCATGAAAAAGATTGACGTTTCCCGGAGCGTCGCCGCCGGAAAGCGCTGCTTTTTAACGTTCTACATCGAGCGGCGGCTCTATGCGCTGCCGGCGGAATGGGTTGTGGAAGTGATCCGAATTCCGTTCGTGGCGCGCGTGCCGCAAGCGCCCAGGGCGCTTTTGGGCGTCGCGAATTTGCGCGGTGCCGTACTGCCACTCGCAAGTCTCCGCGTTTTGCTCGGCATAGACGATACTAATGAAAGCGCCACGTCCCGCGCGATCGTATGCGATGGTGGCGCGCCCATTGCTATCGCGGTGGATGCGGTCGATGCGCTCGTCACAATCGAGTCCGGCCACGTCGAAACGCAACCGGCTCAACTGAACGTCTCGGGCGAGCGTTTGAAAGGTGTGTTTTCGCTCGGCGAAGGTCGCGGCGCGGTAAAAATTCTCGACCTCCAAAGCCTTCTCGCCGAGGCATTTGCGGAGCATGCCCGGCCGCAACGGCGGATAGCGGCTGAAAGTGCCAGTGCGGCACCGCGGACTTCCGAACCGACGGTGGAGCGTGACACGCTCATCAGCTTCGACGTCGCGGAGCAGGAGTTTGCTCTCGAATTGGGCGCGGTGCAGGAAATCATCTCCCTGCCCAATAGCACCGCGGCTTTGCCGCGCGCCGAAGCGCTGGTCATGGGCATGATGTCTTTTCGTGAGCAATTGCTGCCGCTGCTGTCCCTGCGCGGATTGCTCGGCTTCGCGCCGGCATCCGCGTCGGATGCCCGGGAGAAAATCGTCGTCGTATCCGTCGGCGGCGCGCTCGTTGGTCTGGTCGTCGATCGCGCGCGCGCCATCGTCTCCGCCGATCGACGGCGAATCGATCCTCTGCCGTCTGTTCTTTCGGCGCGCGCGGACGGCGAGGCGAGGATCAGGGCCATCTATCGCAGCGAGGACGGAAGCAGGCTAATTTCAATCTTGGCGCCGGAGCAGCTTTTTCGGGAGGACGTTATGCAGCGACTCGGTTCGGAGCATCGTGCGGTGCCCCCGAAGGAGCAGAGCGGCAAAGCGGACGAGGAACACAAATTCCTGATCTTTCGCCTCGACGATGACGAATTCGGATTGCCCATCGAAGCCGTGGATGAAGTGACGCACGTACCGGACAAAATCACGCGAGTTCCGAAGACGCCCAAGTTTTTAGAAGGCGTCATCAACTTGCGGGGCGAAGTTCTGCCGGTGGTGGATCAGCGCCGTCGCTTTGACATGCCCCAGCTTAACCAAGGCGACCGCCGCTGCCTGATTGTGGTGCGGACGGAACGCCACCGCGCCGGCCTCATCGTCGATAGTGTTTCGGAAGTGTTACGGACACCGGCCGACTCGATAGAAGCCGCACCCGAGCTTACCGGGGACATCACGCGGCTGGTTCATGGCGTGGTTAATCTCGGACGAAAAGGGCGCATCGTTCTCTTGCTCGACCCGGCAGAACTTCTTACACGCGCCGAGCATGCGCTGCTGCACGCCTTTGAAAGCAAAGCGCGGGCGCGTTCGTGATCAAGGTGCTGGTGATCGACGACTCCGCACTTACGCGCAAACTGTTCGGCCGCGTTCTCTCCAGCGAATCCGATTTCGAAGTTTTCCTGGCACGCGACGGGCTCGAAGGGCTCGAACGGCTGCACACGGTCAAGCCGGATGTCGTCACACTCGATATTAACATGCCACAGATGGATGGCATTGCCTGTCTCAACCGCATCATGATCGAGCGTCCCTGCCCGGTGCTGATGGTATCGTCGCTAACGCGCGAAGGCGCCGAAACGACACTGGAGGCGCTGCGTCTGGGAGCGGTGGATTTCGTGACAAAACCCGAAGGTGCCGTTTCCTTGCAGATGGAAGTGTTTGCACCGCGTTTCGTCGCTAAAGTGCGTTCGGTGGCGGGTGCCAAGCTGAAGGCGAGCCTTCACCTGCGCGAGCGTGTTCGGCACCGCATCGGCGGGACTGCATCGCCGCAGCACTTGACACGCGGCAGCAGAAAAACAACTACCCGCGCAATAGGCGATGGGCTCGTCCTGGTCGGCACCTCGACCGGTGGCCCCCCGGCGCTGGAAGCCGTGCTAGCGCTGCTGCCTTCAACATTTCTGTGGCCCCTCGTCATCGCTCAGCATATGCCGGCGAGTTTCACCGGCCCTCTTGCTCGCCGCCTCAATGATCTTTGCGCCATCGGCGTGACCGAGCTCCTGCGCCCGACCGTATTGATGCCCGGCTGTGCCTACATCGGACACGGCGATGCCGATGTGGTCGTGTTGCGGCGCGCACGGAGCCTAATGGCGATGCCCGTGCCCGCCGAGAGCGGCTATCCTTGGCACCCGAGCACCGACCGCCTTGTGAGAAGCGCCATGGAGTATGTTTCGCCGGACCAATTGATTGGCGTTCTCATGACTGGAATGGGCAATGATGGGGCTGAGGCCATGACGCGGCTTCACGCTTTGGGGGGCAGGACGATTGCGGAAGCGGAGGAGACGGCTATCGTCTGGGGCATGCCTGGCGAATTGGCAAAAGCCAACGGCGCCGATTGGATCCTTCCATTGCAACAAATAGCGGAGCAACTAAAACAATTGGTACCACTTCATGCCTCTGATCCGAAACACGTCTGACAATCTCGCTTCCGGCGGCCCGAACCCGGCCGCTGCACTCACCAGCGTGTCGCCTGACGAACGGTGGGCTGCGGCACGCGCCGCCGCGGATATCCCCACAAGCATTCCGGCCTTGGCTCAGGCTCTCGCCCAGGAAACCGAACCGCGCGTGCGTGAGGCGATCTTCACGGCGCTTGCACGGATCGCGACCCTCGAAAGCGCATTGGCGGTTCTGCCATATCTGAGGTCGACCGACGCAAGTATACGTATCGGCGCGCTCGATGCCCTTCGCGCGATGCCCGAAGCCGCAAAACCTCTTCTACCGCAAGCGCTTGCCGACGCGGATGCGGACGTGCGGCTTCTCGCATGCGATCTCGTCCGTAACATGCACGATGCGGATACGCCGCGCTGGTTGTGCGCGCTCCTCGAAACAGAACTTGAGGCCAACGTCTGCGCCGCGGCGGTGGAGGTCCTAAACGAGATCGGAGACGCCCGGGCGCTGCCGACCCTTTGGCGATGTGCTGCTCGTTTTCCCGACGATCCTTTCCTCGCATTTGCCATCAAGGCTGCCGCCGATCGTTTGCGCTCCCACTTGCCGGGGTCTAGTGGCTGAGCCCGGTCCGATCACCCACGGTGAATTTTGCCGGCTCTGCGATTACCTTTACCGGCGGACAGGCATGGTCTTCCCCGAGGCGCGGCGTCACTTCGTGGAGCGCCGCGTTGCCGACCGAATGGCGGCGACTGGTGCTACATCTTTCGCACGCTATTTCGTCCGGCTAAGCGGCGATCTGGACGGCGAGATCGAGAAGTTCATCAATGCCTTTACCGTCAACGAAACCTATTTCTACCGCGAAGATTATCAGCTCGCCTGCCTGACATCCGATCTCCTCGGCGAACGGCTTCGGGTGAAGCCATTTGGCGAAGCGCTCCGCATCTGGTCCGTCCCCTGTTCGACGGGCGAGGAGCCATATTCCATTGCAATCTGGCTCTTGGAAAACTGGCCGCAGGTGGACGCGCATAACGTGGAGATCGTCGGTTCTGATATCGATACCAACGTATTGGAAGCGGCGCGCGCCGGTATTTTCGGCGAGCGCGCGCTGATGCGCCTTACGCCTAAACTAATCGACAAGTATTTCGTGGCCACCGAGCCAGGACGCTGGCAAATTCTCGACGACCTGCGCCAGTCGGTCCGGTTCACCGCCGTCAATATCGTCGAGCGGTCCGAGACTCACCCGCACGGCCTGTTTGATGTTATCTTTTGCCGGAACGTGCTGATCTACTTCGACGATTCATCGCGCCGGGTAGCGGCGGAGAACCTTTATGAAAATCTCGCGCCCGGAGGATATATATGCCTGGGACATACTGAATCGATGAGCCGTATCTCGCCTCTCTTCGAGGTGTGCCGTTTCGTGAACGCCATCATCTATCGCAAGCCGTTGGAGGCTATGCATGGCTGAGCGGAAGTCACGTATCCTTATCGTCGACGATGCAAGCCTCGTGCGCCTTTATTATCGTCAAATCCTCGAAGCCGTAGGCTTTGAGGTCGAGGAGGCGCTGAACGGCCTTGAGGCGCTCGAACGGCTGCTCATCAATCCGCCGGACATGCTGATCGTGGACGTCAACATGACGCAAATGGACGGGGTCACCTTCCTCAGCACATTGCGACGGCAGCCTCTGCCGCTGTCGTCAATTCCTGCACTGGTCATCAGCACGGAGGCTGGCACGCAAGACATCGCGGCGGCGCGTGCCGCCGGCGCCAATTTTTATCTTGTCAAACCTCTAAGCCGTGATGTTTTGGCGCAATATGCCGCCATGTTCTGCGGATTGCCCGCATGAATGAATTTCTCGAACTTTTTTTGGTTGAAGGGCGCGAACTTGTCGAGCAGGCGACAAGCGATCTTCTTATGCTGGAAGGTGATCCGTCGGACCCCGAACGTCTGGACAGTGTGTTCCGCGCCTTCCATACGCTCAAGGGCGGCGCAGGCATCGTCAATTTTCCGTCCATGTCGCGGGCCATGCATGCCGCCGAGGATATTCTCTCCGCCGTGCGGACGGGCGACCGGCCGGTCACGCAAGCGCTGATCGGCGATTGCCTTACCTGCCTCGATCAAGTGGTTAAG
>DATBQJ010000202.1:0-2635 GCA_036560885.1 Methylocella sp. | reverse complement strand
GCCAAACCCGCGCTATTGGGATCGGCCGGTCGTCATGTTAGACGCATGGGTGGAGTATCACCCATGGTCCAAAGCAACCCGCACGCCGCCGAATTCGGCAAGGCTTCTCGATAGCTGCGGGCGCCCTGACTTTAAGAACTTCAGATATTCGAGACCAGGGCTAGCTCGCCTTGGCAGGACGGGAAATCCAATCACGGCGATCTAAATAAGCTGCGGATCCAATTTTTCGAAATAGAGCAATGCTTTCTTATTATCGCAGCCTGCCCAATTTGATCACGCTCGGCCGCCTCGTCCTGGCGCCTGCGATCGTCGCGATGATCGCCGCGCAGCGCTGGAAGGAGGCTTGTGTCGTCTTCATCATCGCGGGCCTGTCCGACGCGGTCGACGGCTGGCTTGCCAATAGCTTCGATCTTCGCAGCGAACTTGGCGCCTATCTCGATCCCTTGGCCGACAAGGCGCTGATCATCTCCGTCTATGTCACGCTCGCCATCGTCGAAGTGCTTCCCGTGACGATCGCCATCCTCGTCGTCGCGCGCGATATCATGATTATTGGTGCCTTCATGATTTCGCTCATCATGCGAAAGCCGGTAAAGGTCAAGCCGCTGATGATCTCTAAGTTCAATACCGCCGCGCAAATTAGCTTCGCCGCGATGGTTCTTGGCGTCAAAGCATTCGATTTTCCGGCCGGTACCTGGCTCGACGCTTCGCTCTATGCGGTAGCGGTTCTGACCCTTGCCTCGACAGTGGCCTATTTTGGCCAATGGATCAAACACATGAATCTTTGACGTGGCCGCGGCAAGCGGGTGAAAGGGGATTACCCGGCACCACAAATAAAAACGCTGTCTTTTGCCTGCCACGCCGCCCATTTCCACCGGCCGGCGTCCGAATCCTTCAGTTTACGAAACCGTGTATCGCCGAGAGCGGCCCGTGGTATGGGAAGCCGTTGGCAAAAGTTGGCGGGAAGCGGTGGCGGTTATGCGGATCGAATGGCAGATCGGCTTTTGGGTCGGCGCGTTTTTGCTCCTCGTTCTCCTGTTGTGGCTTTTCAGCGGCGTGCTTCTACCCTTCGCGGCCGCCTTCGCGCTTGGTTATCTTTTGAATCCCGTCGTCGACCGGCTGGAGCGGCTTGGCTTCAATCGGCTCGGCGCGACGCTGCTTATCATGGCATGCTTCGTGCTCGTCTTTGCCTTGATTTCGGTCTTGCTCGGGCCCGTTCTTTGGCGTCAGCTTGTAAGTTTCACTGAGGCACTGCCGGCCTATACCGTCAAGCTGGAGACACTGATTTCGACCGAGATCGCGCGTCTTGCGCGAGACTATGGCGGCGTTTTGACTGAAAAATTTGGCCTCGACAACAAAGGAGGCGGCGAACTGGCAAGCGCCACCAACGATCTTGTTTCGCAGGCGGCGCAATGGGCGGCTTCGTTTTTGAAATCGCTTTTGACCGGCGGCGCGGCGCTGATCAGCCTAATGTCGCTGCTTGTCGTGACGCCCGTCGTTGTCGTCTACATGCTCCTCGATTGGCACAAGATGATTGCGACGATCGATGGGCTTGTGCCGCTCCGTCACCGGGAGACGGCGCGGGCGCTTGCGCGCGAGGTCGATGCCGCCTTGGCCGGATTTTTGCGTGGCCAATCGCTTGTGTGTCTTTTTCTCGGCGCCTGGTACGGCATCGGACTATCGTTGATCGGGCTCAATTTCGGCCTCTTGATCGGCATCACCGCCGGAATCTTGAGCTTCATCCCTTATGTCGGATCGTTGACCGCCCTGGTCCTTTCTTCGACGGTCGCAATTGTGCAGGATTGGCCGCAACGGACATTGCTCACCATGGCGCTCGGTGTCGTTTTGATTGGCCAATTTCTTGAAGGGAATATTTTATCGCCAAAACTCGTTGGCGATTCGGTTGGCCTGCACCCGGTGTGGCTGATTTTCGCGCTGCTCGCATTCGGCAGCCTTTTTGGGTTCACCGGCCTCATTACCGCGGTCCCGTTTGCCGCCGCCGCCGGAGTAATCTTGCGCTTCGCGGTCAGGCGTTACCGCGCAAGCAATCTCTATACGAACACGGCTGGTTCCGACCCTCGGATTCTTCTCGAATCCAGCGTGCCGCATCCCGATACCGAGGACCATTGAGATGGCCGCCGAAAAACCACGCCAGGCGCGACCCGCGAACCCTCAATTGACGCTCAATCTCGCTCCCGAACCCGGCTACGAACGCGAGAATTTCTTTGTATCTGGCTCGAACGAGCAAGCGTATGCGATGATCGAACTCTGGCCCCGCTGGCCGGATCCGATCCTGCTCATTTTGGGGCCGTCAGGTGCCGGCAAAAGCCACCTTGGCAACATATGGGCTTCGAACGCCAAAGCCGGCATTCGATCCACCGCTTCCCTTGCGGCGGCGGATATTGATGCTCTGGCTGCCGCCGGGCCGCTTCTTCTCGAGGACGCCGATGCGATCGGTCAGTCCGAGGCGCAACTCTTCCACCTTCTTAATTTGATACGCGAGCGTGGCACGGCCCTTGTTCTCACCGCGAAAACGCCACCGGACGCGTGGGGCTTGCGGACCGCCGATCTCCTATCGCGTTTGCGCCTCGCTCCAACGGCTGCAATCGATCCCCCCGACGATGCCCTGATGCGGGCG
>DATBQJ010000201.1:0-29742 GCA_036560885.1 Methylocella sp. | reverse complement strand
AGATAGGCACCTCACCTTTTCCGGGTTCCGCTATACCGAAATGGCCGTCGACGTGGAGCCTCTGGCCGATGCGATCACGCTCGATAGCGGCGGATATGTCATATTGCGCCCAGAAGGCGAGTGGGACCGGCCTGGTATCCTTGAAACATCGGCGGGACGCCCGGTCCGCGAACCGAGGGAAAATGTCGTGCATCCCGCGCGCATCTCGGCCTAACAGCCATTCGCCAAACCATGTATTACAAGGACGGACAGGCGGCGCTTGCTTGCGCCGACGCGGCACCTATTTCGGTCTTAACGCGTCCGCGGCATGCCCAGTTTGACTTCAGTGCCTCGATTCTTCGCAGCCGTTGTTTTGACCAATAAGCCAATGTTATCGAATTATCGATAAGAGTGTCCGGCCCTACGGATATGCCCGATTAGCATATAAACTTGAGTGATAAGAATAACGAAGACCTAGGCAACGAGAGAACCTTGGAGCCTGCGGGACAGATTGGATTCACACCAAATCTTTGGTGGTGGCAGATCCGAAGCAAGGACCAAGGCACATGGCAGATGACGTCACCATAAGATTTACCGCCGACGTTTCCGGCTTGCAGCAAGGGATGCAGCAAGCGACCAGCGCGGTTGAGGCGACGACCACTGCGTTGCGCAACGGCGCCGCACAGATCAACACTAGCTTCGCTTCACTGTCGCAAGCCTACGGGAGCGCTGAAGCAAAGAAAATCGCAACACTGCAGACGGCGAGCGACACTGAACTCGCGATCGCGCGGCAAAATGAGCAAGCGCAATATGACATCGCCGAAAATGGCGTGAGAAAGCAGGTCTCGCTCGTCAAGGAACAGGCTCAAACGGCGCAGATTTCACGCCAAGACGAGCTTGCCAGTCTTCTCGCGCTTGAGACGCAACGTGAAGGAATCGAGCGTCAGCACTTCCAATTTCTGGAGAGCACGTATCAACAAGGGACCGTTGCTTACGCCGCCGCTCAGCGCAAGATCGAGGAACTCGCCAGCGAATCCGCTCTCAGGAGGCAAGAAATCGAGCGCAATGTCAACCAGGAGATCTATAGCGACTACAAACGTAGCTTCGAGCAGATTGATTCAACCGTAGCGTCCTCAATCACCGGCATGATCACGGGTCATTTGAGGCTGCGCGACGCGGCACGGAATATCCTTTTGCAGATCATCCAAAGTTTCGTTCAGGCCAGAGTGAAAACGGTTGCCGATTGGCTCGCGGGAGTCGCGGCGCAGACAGCCGCTACAACCACAGGGGAAGCCGCGAAAACTGCCGCCGTCACCACTGGCGTGGCGGCGCGGACCGGCGCGGAAGCCAGCGGATCAACGGCCGGCATAGCAACCACCATCGGCGGCGTATTGAAAAGCATCACGGCCTCGGCGGGCGAGACGTTCGCGGGCATTTTCGGCTTTCTGTCGCCTGTCATGGGTCCTGCGGCGGCGGGTCCTGCGGCGGCCGGCGAGGCAACCGTGCTTAGCGTTGCAACTGGGTTGGCATCGTTTGCGGGGGGTTCATGGAGCCTGCCATACGACATGGTAGCCCAGGTTCACCAAGGCGAAATGATCGTGCCAGCCGGACCTGCCGCGGCCTTTCGGAGTATGATGGAATCGAATAGCGGCGTCGCGGGGACGGTGCATGTGCATCATGCGACGAATTTCAACGTATCGGCGATGAATTCGCAAAGCGTGCGGCAATTCTTCAAAGACCATGGCAGAACCATCATGCACACGATCAACGAAAGCGTGCGCACCGGTTCACATATCGGCATGTCGAAGCTCGGGACACCGTGACGGCGGCCGGCGTTGCAAAATGCCAAACATAATTGCAGACGAAAACTCCTTCCAAAAGTACGTCGCGAAAGTCCGAGGTATCGTAGGACTTTTCACGAAAGGACAAAGTCATGTCTGTAACTCCAGGTCTAATTGCTCTCGTCAATGCGCCGCAATATGGGGCTGCAAATTTATCGGTCCCGCCCGCGCAAGTTCCGGCTTTGGTCGGTACTGTTGGCCCTATACCAGGTGCACCACTGTGGATTCTTGCGGGAACCTTTAAGGGTATCTTGTGGTACAATCAGCGACCCACCGGCCCATTAAACACGGGAGATTACTATTACGACGTAGGCCGCGGTTGTCTGCTCGTCACTGACGGCGCCAGGAACTGGTTCAATCCGATCTCTCCCGCACTCCCGCCAATCTAGACTCCTTCCCACGATTCTAATCGGCAAGGCATTTTCCGTTGGCCAATTCATCTCCGTGCTTGCAACGTAGGGCAGCGCGGATTTCACCAAGTTCATTGTTTACAAGCTGCATCCATGAAGAACCTCGAAATGTGCGTAAATTGGCCGGTGATTATCCATAGTGGTGTCAATCGGTCTTCTTTGGTCATCCGTCAAGTTAGCGGCCTTCGACCTGGCCATCTTTTTCATGTGGCAGTATGCGAGTGGCAAGCGATTGAGGATGAGAAGCGGCAGTGATGCATGGGCTTCGTCAATGGCGTCAACCTCCTGCCCGCGACAGGAGAATTCACCTATTCCACGACGGCGCACCGTGGCCAACGCGTCACCGAACTTTCGATGTCCGGTGTCGACACCTATTACGACAATTTCAATGGCGGCACATTTCCCAAAACCGACTATTCCTATTCGATTGATCAGCTTCAAGCCGCGTTTCCGGCTTGCACGACCGTGGCAGTCGTCTGCGCTTGGTTCGGGAACTCGGATGACTTGGCCATCGCGAATTGCCAGATTTATCCCGCGACGACATACGTCAATAACGGCTCGATCATCAACCCGATGACCGGGTTGCCATGGCCAGTTATCTCGCCGTCCGCGTTTCAAAAATGGAACGGTTCGACGTGGACACCGGACCATTGGATGGTGTCAGGCCTCACGGAAACATCCGCCGGACTCATTCCGATTTCGTCCTCCGGCAGTTCCTTCACATATGGCGGCACGCCATCCGATCAGTCGATCGTCGAGTGCATCGTGGATTTGAAGGCGCGCGGGCTGCGCGTCGTGTTCTATCCATTCATTCTGATGGACGACAGCGCGAAATCCTGGCGCGGGCGCATCACCTACTCGCCGGACGTCTCGGCCGCCGCGGCAAGCGCTGTGGCAGACTTCCTCGGCACCGCCGCCACGTCGCAATTTACCCGCGATGTCACAAACAAAACGGTGTCATATGCTGGTTCGCCTACTGATTTTACTTACCGGCGCATGGTTCTTCACTATGCTAATTTGTGCGTGGTTGCTGGCGGTGTCGACTTATTTCTTATTGGTTCTGAGTTTCGTGGCCTGGAAACAATACGCGGGCCTGGGTGGACGCTTGCCGGCACGACTGACGGAAGTGGCAAGGCAATTTGGGATTACCCCTTTGTCGCCGGAATGATCACGCTTTCAGACGACGTGCGCAGCGTGTTCGACATGGCGGGCTTCACGAAGGATTTGACCGGGCTCCACAATCTCATCTCCTATGCGGCCGATTGGTCGGATTGGATGGGCTGGCAGCATAGCGGGTCCAATCCTTCCACCGGCACCAATGGTCAATGGCCGCACCTCGACCAGCTTTGGTCGCACAACAACATCGACCTCGTTTGCTTCGACAACTATCTGCCGCTCTCCGATTGGACGACGGGCAACGGGACTCTTCTGCCGGCCACGGGGATAAGTAATAATCTCGATATCGCGAATTGGAGCGCGCCTGCCGCATCGGATAGCGCATACGATTATGGCCACGCGGCGAGCGACCCTGTGGTTTCGACGGCTGATTACGGGGCTGTCGCAGGGCAGGCTCCGGCGTCAAGGTTGAATTATGGCCTATTGAGCGCCGCGCCCGCATGGCCGCCGGCGCCCGCCGTAATGAGCAATTTGGGGCTGTCCGGGCCGCCCACTTTGAACTCTAAGGCCTATCTCAAGGCGAACATTGAGGGCGGCGAAAAGTTCAATTGGTTCTATTCCGACTCGAACAATCTCGGCCGCGGGAACGATCCGTTCGGCTCCGATCTGCAAGTCTCGCTCCCGGAAGGTGACCGCGCCACGCAATCGCGCAAACAATTTTTTGCCGGTCAGCAGATTCTCGGCAACAAGCAGCTCCGGTGGTGGTGGAACAACCCACATCAGGCTGTTTACGACGCGCACGACGGGTTTGGCGAAATACCGCACGGACTAAATACCGAATGGGTAGCACAGTCCAAACCGATCGTCTTTACGGAATATGGTTTCCCATCTTGCGACAAATGCACGAACCAGCCGAACGTTTTCTTCGATGCGAAATCGACAGAAAGCGCGACGCCTTTTTGGTCGATATGGCAGCCATCGGAAGGCGGCGGGATTCTCCCCAAGCCAAATCAAAATCTCTCTCTGTTGGCGCTTCAAGCAATCTACGAATATTGGTTTGTGGACGGCCACAACGCGGTGTCCGGCGGCGGCGTGAAGATGATCGAGCCGTCATTCTGTTCGGTATGGAACTGGGATGCGCGGCCTTTCCCGGCGTTCCCAAATCTTGTGAATGTTTGGGGCGACGCCGGCAATTGGCAGACGGGAAATTGGCTGAACGGCAAAGGGCCTTTTTTGACGCCGCCGGTGCCAGATCAACCAGGTGGAGTTCAGATGCCATTTAATTTTCCTGCTCTTCCTGGGCTTTCCTGGAGCGTCCACAAACGGCCATCGTTTTCGACCCGCATAGCAAGCCACGTGTCCGGCCGCGAGGTGAGATTGCCGTTTTATGCAACCACGCTCTATGAATTCGAGCTGACGATAGATGGGCTGGATTCGAACGGCTCCTACCCTGGCCTCGGAGCAAACTCGCTGCAATCGCTCATGGGCCTTTACATCCAATGCCAAGGTCAATCCGGGACGTTCCTCTATACTGACCCCACAGATAATTCGGCTACCAATCAGGCGATCGCGACAGGCGACGGGAGCACAACGGTCTTCACCTTCGTTCGCACGCTTGGCGGCGCGACGGAGCCGGCGTCGTGGGTCACCTCCGTCGCGAATGTCTATTTGAACGGCGTGAATCAACCGTCCGGCTGGACTCTCACGACACCCAACACGCTCACCTTCACAACCGCGCCGGGTAACTTGGTCGCGATCACGGCGAGCTTTTCCTACGCCTTCAACTGCCGGTTTATCGACGATCAAGAAGACTTCGAGAATATGATGAACGGGCTTTGGCAGGTGCAAAGCTTGAAGTTTAGGAGCGTGAAGCCATGAGGGAAGAGTCCAAAATGGTAATGAACGTTAAGAAGATGCTGCCGGATTTTTACACCGAAGACGATGCAGACGCATGGCTCTACACCGGCAACGCGGCCATTCGCAATGCGCGGCCTATCGATCTCGTCGAGGCGGGCCGCCTGCGGGAAGTCGTCGCCATTATTGAGCAACTCAAGGCCTAAATAGGAGAGTCTCATGAAATTTGGTGAAGCTATCGAGGCGTTGAAAATCGGCAACCGGGTTTCCCGCCCGGAATGGGCGGAGCATGAAATATGGCTCGAACTGGCGCCACTTTTAGCGCCTGGCGATCTGCCGCAGATTTTGTCCACCCATGACGGAAAATCTATTCCATGGTCTGCCCGGCACGAAGACCTTTTCGCCGAGGATTGGTTCATCCCAGATCAAATCACAGCACACATGGACGATATTGGGGCATTCTAGGGCCATGCGAGCCGCCACGACTGCGCTTATAAACTACATCAACGTGCTCCGCGCCAAGCCGGACGCACAAGCCATCGTAGCCGATTGCTATACGTTCATGCTACGCACCGGCTTGATCTTGACCTACACCAATGCCGACGTGCCCGTGACGCTCAACGGCTATGTCTTTGCGGCGAACTCCATCCTCATTGATGGCATGAAATTCAAATGCGCCGTCGGCCTCGCGGTCGATCAACAGCAAATCACCATATCCGCAAGAGCGACTGATACGGTTGGCGGCGTCCCTTTTCTGCAAGCGTTGCGAAACGGGGTGTTCGACGGCTGCGAGATTCAGCGCGAGCGAGCATTCCTGAATTCCTGGTCGGCCGCGGATGCCGCCAGCCCGATCGGTAGTGTGATTCTCTTCAAGGGCCGGATCGGCACGATTGACAGCATTGGCCGCACAACGGCGCAGATCACCGTTAACTCGGACCTTGTGCTGCTCGATTTGCAAATGCCACGGAATGTTTATTCGCCTGCCTGCCAGCACGTGTTGTACGATTCCGGGTGCACGCTCGTGAAAAGCGCATTTGGCACGGCGGGCACGGTTGGCGCCGGTTCGACAAACTCGACGATCAATTGGTCCGGCGCAAGCACGAATTTCAACCAGGGGACGATTACGTTTTCATCGGGGATCAATGCGGGAGTCACCGCAAATGTCAAAACCGCGGTCGCCGGCGTTTCTGTAAGCTTGTCATATCCGCTGTTGAACCCGCCAGGAACCGGGGATGCCTTCAGCGTCTATTTCGGCTGCGATCATACGCAGTCCACTTGCACGAACAAGTTCAACAATCTCGCGAATTTCCGCGGCTTTCCCTACGTTCCGCCAGTAACCTATTCGATCTGAGCAAGGGCCGTCCAGGGAGCTTCAACTTGCGTTACGTTGACAAATTCATCGGGCGTCTCGTGATGCTTTACGAGGAAGGCCTTGGGCCGGTCCTCGCGATTATCGGTATCGGGTGCATGATTCTCGCAGTCATAAACCTCTACTCTTCGCCGTAGAAGCAAATGAGCAGCGAAGACGATCAACGCCGCGCTGTCGTGCGCGAGGCGCGTTCCTGGGTTCGCACGCCCTATCACCCTCAGGGTGATATCAAGGGCGGCGGGGTTGACTGTGGCTTATTGCTCGTTCGCGTCTTCGTCGATACCGGGCTCTGCGCGCCGTTCGATCCGCGCCCCTATGCCGACGACTGGTATCTGCACAGATCTGAGGAGCGATATCTCGGGTTTATCTTCGATCGCGCCAAGGAAGTAGCCGCGCCGCTGCCAGGCGACGTGATGGTCTTTCGCTATGGGCGTTGCTACGCGCATGGCGGCATTGTGACCGTAGCGAGCCCGCTGACCATCGTCCATGCGTTCCAACCTGCGTTGATCGTGCTTGAAGAAGAAGTGGCGCGCAACCCGGCCCTCTGTAACGCCGCGCGCCTCCCTAAATTTTTTAGCCTTTGGTCGAACGATCGGGATTGGCCTGGCGCTTAACGCCGCGGCCTGGAGCACGAAATGGGTTTTCTGAGGCAGCACTCGACCCCGGCGGCATATATCCCGCGCTACACCGGTTTGCAGATTCAGACATCCAGCAATGCGGTGCCCATCGCAATCGTATATGGGACTAATAGAATCGCGCCGAACGTGATCTGGACGGGCGGGTTTTATTCAATACCCAAGTATAATAAGAGCGGCGGCAAGGGCGGTGGCCAGCAACTTCAAGGCTATACATACTATACATCCTATGCCATGGGTCTTTGCGAAGGGCCGATCGGCTATATCCGTTCAACGTTTTTCAATCAACAGTTTTACTTTGGATTAAATGGGTCTGGTATAGAGCAGGCCACACTTGGCTATACACCGCAAACGCCGTGGGGTTATTTGCAAGCGTACTTCCCTAGTCAGGCGCTCGGATATAACGGTCTCGCTTATGTAGGCTCGTTCAATTATAATCTCGGGTCAAGCCCGAACCTCCCGCAGTTCTCCTTCGCGGTCTCCGGCATAAACAGTATTTGGGCTGGTAATGTCGTAAATGGGTTAGATTCAGATCCGGCGCTCATCATCCAGGACTTTCTTACCAATGCTCAGTACGGCGTGCTTTTTCCAGCGGCAAGCATCGACGCCACGACGCTTCTTTCCAGCTCGACTACCGCGGTAGTCACCATTTCTATTGCCTCCCCTTGCGTCGTTACCTGGACAGCGAACAGCCTTGTGGCCAATCAGGCTATCACTTTTTCGACGACCGGCGCGCTCCCCACGGGGTTGACGGCGGGAGTCGCTTATTACGTCGTGGTGCCCGGAACGAATTTCCAAATTTCCGCGACGCCCGGCGGCACGCCGATCAATACGTCCGGGTCTCAATCCGGCACGCAGACCGCGACCTCGTGGGATTCCTCCTACCAGAATTATTGCCGGGCTTCCTATCTCGCGCTGAGCCCGGCCCTTACAAATCAAGAGGCCGCGAACAGCATTCTCGCCCGCTGGTTGCAGCTCACCAACACGGCGGCCGTTTGGTCCGGCGGGAAGCTTAAAATCATCCCCTATGGGGACACGACAATCACAGGGAAAACCAGCATTGGAAATGTCACGTTCAATCCAAACGTGACGCCAGTCTACAATTTGACGGATGACGACTTTATCCATGAGGACGGCAAGGACCCCGTAGAAGTCGTTCGTTCCGATCCTTATTCAGTCTCCAATTGGCAGCGCCTTCAAATCAACCAACGAAAGCACTATTACGACACAACGCCGATCGAAGTTTTTGATCAAAATGCGATCGAGCTTTACGGGCTTCGCATGGCATCCGACATTACCGCGGCGGAGATTTGCGACTCGAAGGTAGCACAGATTTCCGCGCAATTGATTTTGCAACGCGGTCTCTATATCCGCAATACGTACAATTTCAAGCTTTCATTCGAATATTGCCTTCTCGAGCCGATGGACCTCGTGACGATTACGGATTCCGCGCTCGGCCTGACGAACACTACAATCAGAATTACGTCGATCGAGGAGGAAGAAGATGGTCTTCTCTCAGTCACCGCCGAGGAATTCCCAGGCGGCATCGCTACCGGGGTAGAATATTCTGTTGAAGAGAATTCGAGCAATTCGACGAACCAGGCCGTCGTGCCCGCCCGCATCAATGCGCCGGTGATCTTTGAGCCGCCGGCTTCGCTCACCGGCGGAGAGGCGCTGATATGGGCCGCGGTATCCGGCGGCATAGCGACGGCCTACAAGCTCGCCGAGGACAATTCAACTGGCACCCACGCGGCAAGCCAAACAATGCTATCGGCCCGCGCCGTTGGTGATGCAGTGTATTTCTCCATTTATGCTCAGGGTGTCGAAAGAACCATAATCCGGCTCGCCGGCGACTGTGGCGCCGGGTTATCGGCTGCGAGTTTGATCTCGTCGGCGGGACGGCTCAAACTCCGGACGCCGGGATAATTGAGGCGGACATAACGGCCGCCGGGGAAAATTGGTTTCAGCTCTCGATCTCTTTCCTTATGGCGGCGGCCATCACTCCAACGATCAATGTCCAGATCGAAACCGCTTTCGGCTCGCACACCTACACCGGTACCACAGGGGACGGAATCTATATTTGGGGAGCCGAGTTCGCTTGGAACAATCCAACGAGGGGGGTTTCTCAGTCGTCAACCTTCCTTCCAGCATTTTCTGCATTAACCGGGGCTACTTACACGCCGAACGCCGTCGCCACACCGGAAGGCCTCGCTGGTGCCGCCGATCCGAATTGGGGCGGCGCGTTCGTTTGGATTTCAACCGACAACGCGACTTACGGCCAAATCGGGACGGTCTCGGCGCCTTCACGCCAAGGCGTAACCACGACGGCCATGGCTCCAACCGATACGACCCTTTCGGTCAACCTGGAGGAGAGCGGCGGCCAGTTGTTGAGCGGAACCGCCACCGACGCGGCCAACGGGGTAACGCTGTGCCTCATCGACAACGAGTTGATCGCTTACCAGACGGCAACGCTTCTTGCCGCGCCGCCGCCGAATGCGTATTCGTTAACGGGGATTATCAGGGCCTTTTACGGCACCTCCGCCGTCTCGCATTCGATCGGCGCGCCGTTCACGCGGATCGATAGCGCGATCTTTCAATATCCTTTGCCGGCCGCATTTGTCGGTGTCCCGCTCTACTTGAAGTTCCAAAGCTTCAATATCTTCGGCCAGGCAGTCGAGGATCTGTCCGAATGCGCGGTCTACACCTATACGCCGACCGGCGCTGGGCAACCGATCGGGCCGGTGACACAGGCATTGGTCGCGGGGACAAGTCTCGACTTTGGCCGCGTGACCGCCGCCGTCTCGGAAACGGACCAGTGGGGGCTTGTCAGCGACGGATTCCGTCTTGCCACAGCCGATCTTAGCGCCGGAATTCCATAGTGACGATTTAGCGCTTCAATGAGCGGCGCCAATATCGCGTGTTTCTCTAATGCAATGAGGACCACATTGTACTCGCAGGCAATGGGACTTCACGATTGCGTATGTGAAATGGCGCGGGAAGCAGCGACAGCTCGCTAGACTGCTTTTGAGCAGACTCTTGCTAGGGTCGAGACTCAATTAATTAGTCCCCATTGGTGTTGCCCTTCTAGCACGCAATGACCCGAAGCAACGCGAAAAGATGTGGGGCGCATGGCGATGATCGCCATTAAACCAAGCTCCGTCAGCGTGAAGCGGGTCCACGAGGAGATTTAAGAATGTCGGTTCAAGTTCAACTTCGGCGCGACACGCTCGCCAACGTCCTTGCCAATCATGGCGCGCAGGGCGAGGTCTTTATCAGCACGGATACGCACGAGCTATTCATCCAGGACGGCGCGACGAATGGCGGCTTTAAGGCGAGCGGAGTCCGCGGAGTCTTTGGCTCATTTATGCAAATGAATACGATCGAAGGCGGCATCGAGACAATCACGCCAGGCGGCACGACCTATTCGACGACGCTGCAAATCCCGGCCCGCGCCATGGTGATTGGCGTATCGCATCGCATCATCACGGCGATTACGGGCTGTACCGCCTTTGAAATCGGCGTGACGGGGACGCCCGCCATGTTCGCGACTGGATTAGGGACAAGCGCGGGATCGAACAACGCGGGCATCGGTGGGCCGAACAATTTTTACTCCGCGACATCATTGCTTCTGACCTCCACGGCGGGCGGCAATTTCACGGGCGGCACGATAAGGCTATCGATCCAATATCTGACGATTGGTCCGCCGACTTCGTAAAAAGTGCTGCGCCTCTTTTTCTGCCTTTGATGCATCCCGCCATCCCTCGACTAGCTCAGGAGGCGGGATTTTTTACGCGGCGGGAATGGGCCAAATCGAGAATTCTTTACAACCTAAGTTCGCCATTTGGCTCAGGAGGCCAGATGTTGTCACACGAGAGAAGGAGATAGAACGATGACAGGTGCACCAAACGACATTTCGGCACCCGGCAATTCCGTGATGATTCACTCGCTTCCCGCCTCAAATCCGGCTGGAACATCCGATACTGTCGCATTGCCGGTGCAGGGCGTCACTGGCGGCATCGCGTTGCCGGTCTCTGCCGCGTCGCTTCCTCTTCCAGCTGGTGCCGCGCAGGACGGCACGGATGCAACCGGCGTTACGCCGCCGACCGGCGCCGTTGGCATTCGCGGCTGGCTCTCCGGAATCTACAGCAAGCTCGCGGGTTCGCTCGCGGTCACCGGTACGTTCTGGCAGGCGACGCAACCGGTCTCTGCCGCGTCGCTTCCTCTTCCAACCGGTGCCGCGCAGGATGGCACGGATGCAACCGGCGTAACGGCGCCGACGGGCGCCGTTGGCATTCGCGGCTGGCTCTCCGGAATCTACAGCAGACTCGCCGGCCCGCTGGCGGTCACGGGTGCGTTCTGGCAGGCGACGCAACCGGTCTCTGCCGCGTCGCTTCCTCTTCCAACCGGTGCCGCGACGGCCGCGAATCAACTCGCGCCACTCCCAGCCGGCACAAACGCGATCGGTTCGATCATCGGGCGCACGACCATGGCCACCGTGACGCCGCCCGTTACATCGAACGGCGCTTATACTGCAGGTAATGTGCTCGGCGGCCTGATGACGTTCGCAATTGGCGGGGCTGGCAGCGGCACTCTTATGTCCTTGCGGGTAACCTCCAAGTCGATTCTCACAACCGCGCTTCAAGCTTATATTTTTAGCGCAAACCCGGCAAATTCTACTTGGGCCGACAAATCGACGCCGGCAATCAATCCCGCCGATATTGCCTCTTTGCTCGCTATCATCCCTTTGAACGCGCCAGTTAGCGGGCTCGGTACGCATACCTTATGGACCGTCGGCGGGATCGGGACACAATTCATTGCGGCTAAGCTATATGTTGTCCTAGTTACCGTGTCCGCAGCAACTTTAACATCTACATCTACATCAGACATTACAGTACAAGTCGGCGTTAGTGACGATTAACTGCTGGAATTTTTTTACCAAGAAAATAGGCGGATGAAATGCGCAAGCTCAATTCTAAACTAACATTCATGGGAGGTTATAGTGTCAACCTCGCCATCCCGGTCAATACGGCACTGCCTGCAATCTCCGGAATAGTACAAGTTGGCCATACACTCTCGGCCTCCAATGGGACCTGGTCGAATTCGCCGGCGAGCTATGCTTACCAGTGGCAGAACGAGGGCTCCGCCATCATAGGGGCGACGGCCGCGACCTACACTCTGACCCCCGGCGATATTGGGGGCCTAATCACCGTCGCGGTGACGGCTACGAACTTGGCAGGGGCAAGTGATCCCGTAATAAGCTCCCTGGCCGGTCCAACTATCGGCGCGACGGTCTTCTACGTGAGCAGCTCGACCGGCAACGATTCCAACGCCGGGACGCTTGCGGCTCCGTGGCAAACCATCGCCAAGGTGAACGCACAGAGCTTCACGCCCGGCACCTCAGTTTTGTTCAAGCGCGGCGATGTCTGGCGGGAGCAGCTGAAACTTAAGCCATTCCATAGCGGGACCGCAGGAAATCCCATTGTCGTGGACGCATACGGGACCGGCCTCAACCCGATCATACAAGGGTCTGTATCGGCCTCGGCGAGCACCGATTGGGTGAACGTTGGCGGCAACATTTGGCAGAGCGTGCGGACGTTTCCCCCTTCTGGGGGTATCAATGGTCAGCCATACAACCTCGCTAATGAGGTATCTAATCTTATTTGGAGCACTTCCCCCGTCCCATCACCGATGCCATTCGGCGCGCTTACTGCGTCCTTCGGCGTGCAGACTGGGCTTGCCGGGCTCGCCGCGTCCCCAACAGCGCCTGGCCAATGGAAGTTCGTGACTGCGGCCGGTCCGGCGCAGTGGACGGTCCAGGTCTATTCGCTCAACAATCCAGCAACTGATATGCCAGGTCTCGAATTGGTAATAGATCAATGTGGGATTTACCATAATGGGATGAGTTATATAAATTATCAGAATTTAACGATACAATTTTGTGGGGGTAGCGGTATCATAATCAATGATAGCAGCAATCATATAACTGTGAGAGATTGCATTATTCAATGGATCGGGGGCGGCAATTGCGGCGGTCAAGGAACTAGGTACGGAGACGGAATAAACACAAACAAAAATAATGATACAATATTGATAGAGAGAAATTATCTATACCAAATATATGATGGGTGTTTCTCGCCTCAAGGAGAGGGAGTAAATGGATTTTCAAATAATCTCGTTTTTAGAAACAATATATTGTCACAATGGGGTGCAGCATCTATGGGTTTCCTATTGAATATGGGATCCGGTTCGAATACTGTTAATGGGATAGCCATATACAATAACACATGCTATGGCGCCACTGGATGGTCGGTCGGCCAGCGTACAACCGGCAACCAGCAGTTTAATTTGCAGTTCAAGACAGATAGCTTCGTTACTATGAGCAATATATTCGTTGAGAACAACACGTTTTCAGGGTGTGTCGGATGCCCTATGCTTGTACAGCAATATGCTGGATTTGCGCTGACAGGTCTACCAATGACGCTAGACTATAACAATTGGTCGAATGCGGACGGAAGCGCGCCGCTGTTCTGCGTGCAGATCACGGGAAACAAAGATTTTGCGACATGGGCCGCCGCGTTCGGGCCGCCCGCCAAGGAGATTCATGGGCTGATCCATGTCGATCCTGGCTTTACGAATCAAGCCACCGGCAATCTCGTGCCCGCGGCGGGGTCGCCGTTGCGCAATGCAGGCGTGAATCTTTTCAGTTCCGGCGTCGTTTGGGATTTCTATAAGCAACCGCGCCCGACGACGGGACCGTTCACGATCGGAGCGATTCAATGAGCGTCGACGGGATTTTGCATATCGTAACCGCGATTTCAAACCCGATTCGATGGAAATCCCGTATTCTCCTCGCCCGCGAGGCGATCACGAATTGGCTACGCGAGCCGAATGTTCACGTGACGATTGTCGAGGCCGCCCATGGCGCACGGGCTTACGACCTTGTTGATATCGGCGATCCTACGCGCGTCGCGCATGTCCCTGTACGAGCCTACACCTTGGCGTGGTCCAAGGAGAATTGTTGAACATCGGGATCGGCCGTCTTCCGCATGACGCAAAATATATCGGGACCTTCGATGCCGACATCCAATTCCGCAAATCCGGATGGGCCAGGGAAATCATTCATGCGCTCCAGCTCTATCCCGTCGTTCAGCCTTGGAAAACAGCTTATGATCTCGGCCCGAACGACGATCATGTCCAATCGCATGTGAGTTTTGCGAGCTGTCACCATCGCGGCAAACCGATCGCTCCTAAGGGACAGAGATTTTTTTGGAGGCATAATGGCGGTTGCTATGATTATCCGCATAGCGGATTTGCATGGTGCTGGGTCAGGGAGATTCTTGACAGAATCGGCGGCCTATTCGAGCTCGGCGGGATGGAAAGCGGCGATCATCACATGGCCCTCGGCCTCGCCGGCCTCGCGGATTATTCGCTCCCCGCGGAAATTAGCGGCGCATATCGTGACGCCGTAAAGCTTTGGGAAGCTCGCGCGCTTGCCCATGTAAACGGTAAGATTGGCTACGTGCCAGGGACGATTGAGCATCGCTGGCACGGCGACAAGACGCGCCGCGGCTACATAAGCCGCTGGGATATGTTCATCAAACATCAGTTCAACCCGCACACCGACTTAAAGCGCAACAGCTACGGCGTGCTTGAGTTTTCCGGCAACAAACCTGACCTCGAACGCATGTTCGACAATTATCTTCGGGATCGCGAGGAAGACTCAAACATCATCGGATGAGTTTTTCGTTTTCTCCACTCACCGCGAGGGCCGCCGGAAGGCGGCTTTTTTTATTGGAGCACATGATGGCGGCTGAAAATTTCCATGCGTGTCTCGCGTTCACGCTGACCTACGAGGGCGGCAAATCAAATGACCCGCAAGATCCTGGCGGCCGGACAATGGAGGGCGTGACGCAAGCGACTTATGATGCGTACCGCAGAAAAAAGGCCCTCGAGCACAGAGATGTTTTCTTGATCGAAGCGGCCGAGCGCAATGACATCTATCGCAACGAATATTGGGATCGCGTCAAGGCCGATGCAATGCTTCCAGGCGAGGATCTCTGCGTGTTCGACCTCGCCGTAAACAGCGGTCCAGCGAAGGCCCTCGCCGTGAGGGCCGGCGTTCTAAAGACGGCGAACATCTCGACCGGCGATCTCATCAGCGGCATTTGCGCGCGCAGGCTTTCGTTCCTGCATGGGCTGCGAACCTGGAACCATTTCGGGGCCGGCTGGGGCCGGCGCGTCGCGGCATGCGAAGCGCTTGCGATCCGAATGGCATATGGAAAGAGAGCGCCGACGGTTCTCACCCGCAAGGCCGGAGAGGCGAACTTCCATTCCGGCAAGAAGTCCACTCAGGCAGTTGTCGGCGGCACGATCGCGGGAAGCGCCACTATCGCTCACGCTGTCCATGGCGGCATGAGCGGCGCAGCTGAAACTAGCATTTTGGCTGTCGTCGCAATCATCGCCGGAATTTCCCTTTTTCACGCATGGCGTCAAAGCCAGCGCGCCGCCGCATTCGTCACGGAGGCAAGGCAGTGATCCAACCATTGGTTGATACCCTTACCGTCCTTTCCCTCATGATCACCGGCATATGGCTCGAAGGTATCGGCGGCAAGCACAATCTTGCCGACGAGCTCCTTGCCCCAGTTCCTCTTGGATTAGGTGGCATCATCTTCGTGCTTTTTGAAAGGCTACCCGCATGAAAATTATCGACGCGATCGGCGTTGCTTTTATCGTTCTTGGAATTGTGACGACGGTCATGACTTTCATGGCGGCGCACCGGCAGATCTCAGATGTGGAGTCGGTCACGGTTCAGGAAATCGCGCCTCGCGGCGTTCGTGGCAATCTTTAGAAAGGGAAAACATCATGCACGATTTTGTCATCCTGGCGCTCGTCGCCATAACCTACATCTTCATTGTAAGGCCGAAGATCAAGCAATACCGCGCGGTGAGCGGGATCATTGAAAAGGCCGATGCCGCGGGCGCTTCGCTTTGGGGAAAATTCTGTGCGCGGCTCAGCGGGTTCGAAACCGTCATTCTCGGTTCGCTCGCTGCAATCTTCCCGCAATTCCCGGCCATCCTTGACGAAATCAATGGATTCACCGGCTGGAACCTTTTCATGGCATCCAGCACGGCGGATCACGTGGCCGCAGGCCTCGCCGCTGCGACCGCCATCACACACGTTTACGGGATTGTCGCGGCGGCAAAGTTGGTGCCCATCGCTCCCGCGCCCGCGCCAACCCCAGCGCCGAAGGTTTGAGGGAAAGCGAAAATGTTTGCGCTTCTTATGCCTATTTTGAATTCTGTTCTGGGCGGTGTCATCAAGCCATTCGTCGCGGCCTGGACGGACTATGAGCGGACGAAGCTCACGACCGGCGAGGCAGGCTTCGAGGCCGCGACAAAGTCGGACGCCTCTGTCATGCAGACCGCTCTCACGGCGGACGTGCAATTGAGCGCCATGAAGGTACAGATTTATGGGACGCCTGCTTATCGCGTTATCACGCTGATCGCCGGGCTGCCGCCCGCCGTGCATTTCGGGCTCGTATACATTGACACCATCTTGGCGAGCAAGGCATTCCTCGGCGTCGCCTATTTCGGCGTGCCAAAACTACCTGCGCCCTATGACACGTTCGAATGGGCGGTCGTGTCGAGCTTTTTTCTTGTCCATGCGATCAATCTCGGCAAGTCGAATGTTGCTACATGGCTCGGTAGGAAATGACTCCCAACAGAGGCGCCGATGGCAAGTTCGATTGGCGCCGATCAAGCGACCACTACCGCTGCACCTGGTTCCGCCGGTCACGTGTAGGTTGATTGCACTTTCCAGGCACAGAAAAGGCGAGTAGCGGGTCAGTTTAATTGTAGCAATCAACGGGCCGTCGTTCGGCGTCTGGTCCTTCTAGCTTTCAATGGGCGTGCAAGGTGCTGGTAAAGACGAACAGGAAGACAACGCGGTCGCTGTCGCCGGAAAATGTCTTTTTGGAGTAGGCGGCGTCGACGACCGCAGCAAGCCTCTGATGCGTCTTGACCAAATTCAGGGGCATGGTCAGAGGGTCGTAAAGATCGACAAGGGAGCATTGCGCACGCATCCAGCACGGCTTGCGCGCTCTGCTCTATAGCCTGCCGCTGGTTGTCGGTAACAACCTGCGGCCATGGAACATTGTCGTAAACAATGGTATTTGAATATTGATGATCACTTTTGAGACGTCTGCACACTGTGCGTGTGCACGCCATAAGCACGGTCGATGATTAAATCCAAAATTGATATAATGTTGAATTTTGAACAACCAAAACTGTCGGGTTTATAATAAAATTGGCGTCGCAGAACCCAATTGGTATGTATTTTCTTCGCTCTGAACTGACCTTTAGCACAAGAAGATAATTCATCGTAGGTTGCCAATCTTTACCAATGAATGTCGGAAATTCGGCCATTTCTCCTGTCTGCTGTTTGCCGCTCTTGAGCCTCTCTCTTTTGACCGATTAAACGTGCTTCATAATAGACGGGTAGGAGCGAAGTTCCTTTGCCGCTATCGAGCCGCCAGGCTGCATATCCCCATGCTGCGCCATACCCACGCCCCGGATTGCTACGCCAGCCGTGGGATGAATGCGACATTGCAAAGTGTTGCCGCTTGCCCGCGGATGCACGCTCTCCTTTGCGCTCCGGTCCGGGCGTGCTATTAGCCGCCGGCAGCTCTTGAACGGTGCTACTTTATAAACCGTTTCCCGCGAACTCTTGCAGCGATGCCGCCGCGAGGCAAATTACGGAGTTGGCCTTGGCTTTGATCCCCCGGCCCTCGCTCAACGAAGCACTCACATTCGACGATGTGCTGCTTTTGCCGGGTCATTCGGCAGTCCTGCCCGGCGCTGCCGAACTAAAGACGAAACTCACGTCCACGATCAATTTGAACATTCCGATTGTCTCGTCCGCCATGGATACGGTCACCGAGGCGAAGCTTGCGATCGCGCTTGCCCAGGCCGGCGGCATAGGGGTCATTCATCGCAATCTCGATCCTGGCGAACAGGCCGAAGAAGTTCGCAAGGTCAAGCGCTACGAAAGCGGCATGGTGGTCGATCCGATCACGATTTTTCCAGATGAAACACTCGCCGATGCCCTTGCGCTTATGCGCCGATATGGGATTTCCGGCATTCCCGTGGTCGAGCGCGGCCCAAGCGGGAAACCGGCGAGGCTCTGCGGCATATTGACCAACCGCGATGTCCGGTTCGCCGACAATCCGTTGCAGCCGGTCAGCGAACTGATGACGAAAAATCTCATCACGGTCCGCGAAGGCGTGAACGAGGAAGAGGCGCGCCGCCTCCTGCATCAGCATCGCCTGGAAAAGCTAATCGTCGTTGACGAAGATTTCCGCTGTGTCGGCCTGCTGACCGTCAAGGACATGGAAAAGGCGACACTGCATCCGGCCGCCTGCAAGGACGCCGAGGGCAGGCTACGGGTCGCTGCCGCCTCGACCGTGGGCGACCAGGGTTTTGAGCGCGCGCTCATGTTGATCGATGCCGGCGCCGATTGCATCGTGGTGGATACGGCACATGGCCACGCGCAGGCCGTGCTAAATCAGGTTGCGCGATTGAAGCGCGCGTCGAACAAGGCCGCGCTCGTCGCAGGCAATGTGGCGACCGCGGACGGGGCGAAAGCGCTGATCGATGCTGGCGCCGACGCGATCAAGGTGGGAATCGGCCCAGGCTCCATCTGCACGACCCGCATCGTTTCAGGGGTCGGCGTGCCGCAGCTTACCGCGATCATCGATTGCGCCGAAGCCGCGCGGTCCGCCAATGTTCCCATCATCGCGGATGGCGGCATTAAATATTCCGGCGATCTCGCCAAGGCGATCGCAGCTGGCGCCGGTTGCGTGATGATCGGCTCGCTGTTCGCAGGAACCGACGAAAGCCCCGGTGAGGTCTATCTTTATCAGGGCCGTTCGTTCAAATCCTATCGCGGCATGGGGTCAGTCGGCGCGATGGCGCGCGGTTCGGCGGACCGCTATTTCCAGCAGGACATCACCGATCAATTGAAGCTTGTCCCGGAAGGCGTCGAGGGCCAGGTGCCCTATCGTGGCCCGGCCTCAGCCATCTTACATCAATTAGCCGGCGGCTTGCGCGCCGCCATGGGCTATGTCGGAGCTCCGGACATCGCGGAATTCCAGGCGCGCGCGCGGTTCGTTCGCATTTCATCGGCGAGCCTGCGCGAGAGCCATGTTCATGACGTGGCGATCACGCGCGAGAGTCCAAATTATCCGGCGGCCGAATAAACAGTTCGCGGAGATTGCCTTCGCCGTTCGTTCCAGTCGGCCCAAATTGGTCTTTGATTTTTTGGCGGGAAAACTTCGACAAGTTTGCGTTTATCCGAAAGTTCACCCCCAATCCTTCGCGACGGCGTTTTAGCATTCCTCAGCGCGGTAGCCTAGCGATGAGCTTTTCATAGAGCGGGTTTTCCGCCGAAAACACATAGTCTTGCGCGGCGACGCAGACATGGGCGGCGCCATGTGCGATCAGCCAATCGGCGAGCAGTGCGGCTCTGTTTTTCGGGCAATTCAAGGTCAGGTGCCCATCCGCACTTTGAAAGCGTACACGGGCAGAAAATGCTGCCTTCGCTTCGGCGCACAAATTATACTTCAATTGCGGCAGAACAGCAGAGACCTCGCGCGTGGTGCGCGCCTCCTCTTCTGCCACGATGCGCGAAAGAATGATGCGGCCGGTTTCGCGGCAACCAGGATTCCAATCAGCGCGAAGCGACGCCACGAGATTGGCCTGTGAGCGCAAAATCGTGCCGTCGTCCAGAATTTTGAGCGCATTGGCGGCAAGCGTCGCGCCGGTCGTCGTAATATCGACGACGAGTTCGGCCTTGCCCGCTGCCGGAGCGCCCTCGGTTGCGCCAAGGCTCTCGACGATGCGGTAATCGGCGACATGCCGCGCGGCGAAAAAGCGCCGGGTCAGATGGACATATTTGGTCGCGACGCGCATCCGCTCGCCGCGCCGCGCCCGGAAGGCCGCCGCGACATCCTCCAAATCCGCCATGGTCCTCACGTCAATCCATGCGCGGGGCACGGCGACCACCACATCGGCGTGTCCGAAGCCGAGTGGCGCCAAAAGTTCTACTTTCGTTTCCGCATAGGCGATGGTTTCGCGAACAAGGTCCTCGCCGGTTACGCCGAGATGCACAATGCCGGATGCAAGTTGCGCGACAATGTCGGCAGCGGTCACAAATGCGATCTCGACATTGTCCAAGCCGGACAGAGTTCCGCGATAGCCGCGCGCACCGTGCACGAGCTCGAGTCCGGCGCGGGCGAAAAAAGCCGCGGCGTTATCCTGCAGCCGCCCTTTCGAAGGAATTGCAAGCACGAGGGGTTTTTTGGCGCCGTCTAAACTCATGGCGCTACCCCTTCCGCGTTAAGGCGGTCGATCCAAATCGCCGCGCCGACGGCGGCAATGGGTTCTTTTGCGCCAAGCGTTTGGGGAAGCTGGTCATATCGCCCGCCACCTATGACGGGCTCTTCGGCGCCTTGCTCGTGCGCCTCGAAAACAAAACCCGTGTAATAGTCGAGATTGCCGGTGAAGCGCGCGGCAAAACGGAGTCTCGCGGCATCGAACCCATGCGCGGTGATAAACTCAAGCCGTTTGTCGAAACTGTCAAGGACGGCGGAAAGATCGATCTTGGCGCCGGCGGCAAGCGCGCGCAATTGCGCGGAAGCCTTATCGGCGCTGTCCTCAACGCCCAAAAATTGCGCGATGAGCGCGCGCTTTTCCGCGGAAAACCCCGAACCGGCCTTGAGAGCCGCTTGTTCGAGGAAACGATCGGCGATTTCTGCTGGGCTGCGGCCTCCTGCCGGGACCACGCCCGCAATGGTGAGAAGATCTTCGACGAGCGCCCGTGCACCTTGTTTGCCGGCGCCTTCGAGAACGCCGAGCAAGCCGGAATGATCGGTGCCATTCAAGCTCGAGCTCAGGATCGTGTCGAGGGGTTTGCCTTGACTGTGGCCGCGCGCGATTCGGCGGCGCCATTGAGGCGGGAGATCGAGCGCTTCGAGAAGCCTAGAAAACAGCCCAGCATCGCCGATCCGCACAATTAGGGGTGAAGAGGCGGCTAGGTGTTGTTTGGCAGCACCCGCTGCTTCGAGAGCGAGAGCGAGGATTTCCGCGTCCGCCGCCTCTCGGCCGGGGCGGCCGAAACTCTCGACTCCGGCTTGGATGAATTCGTTTGGTCGGCCTGGGCGGAACCGAAAAACAGGCCCGCAATAGGAGAAAGCGGCGCGCTCACCCGCGGACTTCGTGGCGAGATAGGCGGCCAGAACGGGAACTGTATATTCCGGACGCAGGCAATAGTCAGCGCCGGAAAGATCGCTTGTAAGATAAAGCTGGGCGCGCAAATCCTCGCCGGAATCGAAGAAGATCGACGCCGGCTGCAAGATTGGCGGCTCACAGCGCGCGTATCCGGCGCCGGCGAGATAAGCGATGATGAGTTCGGCACGCTGGTCGGCAAAAGACAAAACCCTGCCCCGGAAAGCTCAAGGAAGTTCGCCTCTATTAGCAAGTCGAGCGATGTTGCGCGACAGGTTTTGTGCACAATAGCAAGACCACGGCGAGGTTCCGCATCCGGTGGCAAAAATGGCGAGGTCACAAAAAGCTTCGATGCGAGGCCGCTCGCCAGAGAGGCGGTTCCCGCGCCTCCTACCGGCGTTGAAGGACGACAATATCCTGAAAATCATGAATGCCGCCTGCCCATAGAGAGACAACCCTAAAACGGCTGCTCCATCGTTGCATAACGTAGGAAGCCCCGATGAACGTGTTCCCGTAGGCGTAGGAGCGCGACGTCAAATGTCCGTTCAGAATGCCAAAGTAGAATCCTTTTCCCGATTCCAGTCGCTTGCGTGCCTTGCTCAGCTCGCTCGGCGAAATCGCCATCATCGTACGGATTTTCTCATCGTTCTCGGCGCGGACAAGCGCCCTTTCGCCGCATACCGTTAAAAAGAGAAACGCGCCGGGCAAACAAACTCGTTTCAACTCGGACAGATAGAATGCGCAATCTTCTTCATTCATGTGGGTGAAGACGGAGACGCTCGATACTGCGTTGAACGTGGCTTCCGCCAATGGCAAAGGCTCGCGCGGCAGGGTTTGAACCGCGTCCACCCACGGCAGATGCTCAGAAGTCCAGCCAATGTTGCGCGGATCAACATCAACCCCTGTATAGAGCCCGCGAAAGCCCTTAAACATGCGCGCCAGCCGGCCCACCCCCACCCCGAAATCTAGCCAACGATCGAAGTTTGCGAGAGGCTTGGGGCTCGACCGCGACAGCGCCGCAAAAATATCGGTGCCGTGAACCGCAAATTCCCGATTCGTTTGGCATCCGGATGAGTTGTACATGAGGTCGGGCGGCGGGAACGGCGCCACTTTCTTAAGATTTTCGTCCGACTGGAAAGCGGCTGACCGGTTGAAGCGCAACCAGACGTCCAAGCCGCTATGAACACTTGGAGTGGTAGCTCCCGCAATTTCGCTCGGGACCATGGACATTCGCTGCTCAATACCTTTCGTGCTTCGGTGTAACGCCGCCATTACGGATTTATAAGAAATCTTGAAACCGGCCGAGCGGAACCTATCAAGCGCGCTTCCCTGCGGATGACATAACGGTCCTTGTGCCTCCGGCACAAGCCCTCGCAGCAATCGATTGGCTGACTGCCTCTAACATCTTTTTGGCGCGGCCTCCTGACATAACGGGTTCCCCGATAGGCTAGGATTATTTTGCAAGTTCACACGTTGATTCAAACGTGCCGCGCGAGAACCGTTTGGACAGACTCAACCAGCCGATCTTCCGGAACAGTGAACTGCGCGTTGGCGCGAAGTTGCAGGTAATCCGTGCGATCCTTAGTGGAGGCGGCGAGCCCGGCACCGAGCACGAGATCGCGGATTGTCACTTGTGGCCCGTCTTTATGGTTGCGTTCGTTTGAGCCCTGGATGACGGCACAGAGCGAGCCGCGCTTGGCAGCATATTTGAGCTGCGCGTTCATACCCGCTTGCCCAAGGTAGAGGTCGGCGCTGATATTGTTTGCACGAAGTTTTGTAGCAAAATATTGGTAGCCGGTGAGATGATCCTTGTCGAGAACGAGGACGATCACAGGCGCGCGCGGTTTAACCCCTTGGATGATCGGAGATCCGGTTGCCTTCAGCGCCGCGAAAAGTCTTGAGACGCCGATGGAAAAGCCGGTCGCCGGGATATTTTCGCCGCGAAAACGGCCGACGAGTCCGTCGTAGCGCCCTCCCCCGCCGACCGAACCTAAGCGCAGCGGATTGCCGTCCTCGCCCTCTACCGGAATGAGGAGTTCGGCCTCGAAGATGGGGCCGGTGTAATATTCGAGGCCGCGCACAACGGAGCGATCGATGATGATTCGCGACTCGTCGTAACCACTTTTTCCCGTAAGCTGCGCGATCTCTCGCAGTTCTTTAACCCCCTGAATCCCGGTCGTTCCAAGTTCGACTTTTTGTTCGAGCCAACGCAAGCGTTCTTCATTCAAGTCATTCGGCGAACCCACGAAGACATGCCATTCCGCTACGTATCCTTTGGTGGCGTGATTCACAAAACCCAAAAATCGCATCAAATTGTCGGCTTGTTGCGAGTCTAGGCCGGCCCCTTTTGTAAAATCACCGCTTTCATCTTTTCGGCCACTCGTAAGAAGCTGTAACACGCCTTCGGGCCCCAGCCGATCCAACTTATCGATCGCCCGCAGCACCGTGAGCCTGCGTCCCGCGTTCTCTTCCCCGCCAAGGCCGATGGCCTCCATTACGCCGTCGAGCACCTTGCGATTGTTGACCTTGATGACGTAATCGCCGCGCTTGATTCCAAGCCGTTCCAGCGTATCGGCCGCCATCATGCACATCTCGGCGTCGGCCGCGACGCTTTCCGCGCCGACCGTATCGGCATCGAACTGCATGAATTGGCGAAAGCGTCCCGGCCCCGGCTTTTCATTGCGAAACACGTAGCCTGCGCGATAACTGCGATAGGGTTTTGGCAATTTGTCGAAATTTTCGGCGACATAGCGGGCGAGCGGCGCGGTCAGATCGTAGCGTAACGAAAGCCAGTTTTCATCATCATCCCGGAACGAAAAGACGCCTTCGTTGGGGCGATCCTGATCCGGCAAAAACTTGCCGAGCGCCTCGGTGAATTCGATGAGCGGTGTCTCGACCGCCTCAAAGCCGTAAAGCTCGTAAGACTCTTTTATGACGGCGAGCATTTTTTCCGTGGCCGCGATCTCGGCCGGCAAACGGTCGGAGAAACCGCGCGGCAACGCCGCTCGCGCCATTTGCATGTTGTTTTTCTTGCCGTTCATTGCTTCTCACGACCTGTCAATGTCTCGATCTCCTTAGGGGCGGGAACGCCCGGCGGCAAGCGCCGCACATGTAATCAATTTGGCGTGACCCTTGGCGCACGTGGAAAACCCCTTATATTTGCGCGGCGGAGGGAGGACTCCGCCAAGTCCCAAAGGGGAGAAAGCCAATGTCACCCGAAGAACGCCAGTTGCTGACAGGTTTGTTCGACCGGATTCGCGGCGCGTCCACGACGCCGCGCGATCAGGAAGCCGAGGGGTTGATCCAGGACGCAACCAAGGCTCAGCCCTATGCACCCTATTTTTTGGCGCAAACCGTCCTTGTCCAGGACCAGGCGCTGCGCGCCGCCAACGATCGCCTGCAAGAGCTCGAAGACAAGGTCAAGGAATTCGAAAGCCGGGCAGCGAGCGGGCCGCGTCCGGGCGGATTTTTGAGCGGGCTCGGCACGCTATTTGGGGCCTCCGGCCCCTCCTCTGTTCCCCGCGCGCCGCCGCCCCCTAGCGGCCGCTGGGGCCAATCGCCGCCGCCGTCGCCGCAGGGGGGCTGGCAACAGCCCCCCCCAGGCTACGCTCCGCCTGGCGCCGCGCCCGGACCTTGGAGCGGTCAGGGCGGCAATCAGGGTAGCGGATTTTTGACGGGCGCCCTTGGCACCGCGGCAGGGGTCGCTGGCGGCGTGCTTCTTGCCGATTCGATTCGCGGGCTATTTGCCGGCCATAATAATTCGCTTGGCATTGGCAGCGGATTTGGCGGCATGAGTCCTGGAGGTTTCGGCGGTGAAACCATCGTAAACAATTATTATGGCAGCGACGGGCAAAGCCTCAGCCAGCAAGATGCCGCGCAGGACGCCCAGCAAGACGCGGCGGACGACGCGCAGCAATATGCCAAGCAGGACGCCCAGCAGGATGCCGACCAGGACCAGGACGACATCCAGGACGCCTCGGACTATGGGTCAGACGATTTTGGCTCCGGCGACGACGACGGCAGCGACGACGTGTAACGTATCGCGCTTTCGCTTGAGAGTAAGCCACACTGGCATGGGCGCCGGCGGGAAGCGGCGCCCCCTGCCGCAGATCAGTCGGTTTCTTCGCTCCAGCTGCGGCCATCACGTTCCACCAAGGCGATCGCGGCGGCGGGCCCCCAAGTGCCGGCAAGATAGGGCCGCGGCGAGTCGTCCATCTGGTTCCAAGCCTCGCGGATTGGATCAATCCAGCGCCACGCTGCCTCGACTTCGTCGCGGCGCATGAACAATGTTGCATTGCCGCGGATGACGTCCATCAGCAGCCGCTCATAGGCCTCCGGCGCGTGGACACTGAATGTCTCGGCGAAGGTCATGTCGAGCGGCACATGTTGCAGCCGCATCCCTCCGGCGCCCGGCTCTTTCAGCATGAGCCAAAGTTTGATGCCCTCATCGGGTTGCAACCTTATTACAAGCCGCGTTTGGGAAATCCTTCCCGATTCGACGGGGAAAATCGAATGTGGAACTTCCCGGAAGACGACGATGACTTCCGAGACCCGATGCGGCAAACGTTTGCCGGTGCGCAGATAAAAGGGTGTTCCCCCCCAACGCCAATTCCCGATTTCCACCTTTAGCGCGACAAATGTTTCAGTCTTGGTGTTGGTGTTGCCGGCCTCTTCGGCATAGCCGGGCACCGCGCCTCCATCGCCTGCGCCAGCGCGATATTGTCCGCGCACGGTCATCATAGCGGCATTGCTGGAATCGATCGGCACGAGCGACCTCAATACCTTGAGCTTTTCGTCGCGCACCGAATCCGCGTCCAAGGAGGCGGGCGGTTCCATGGCAATAAGACACAACAATTGCAGCAAATGATTCTGCACCATGTCGCGCAGCGCGCCCGCGTTTTCGTAATAAGCAGCGCGGCCCTCAACGCCCAACGATTCGGCGACGGTGATCTCGACATGATCGATATGGGCTGAATTCCACAACGGCTCGAAAAGCGCATTGGCGAACCGTAGCGCCATCAGATTTTGCACCGTCTCTTTGCCGAGATAATGATCGATGCGGAAAATCCGATTCTCCGGAAACACCGCGCCAATCGCATCGTTGATGAACGCGGCCGAGGCGCCGTCCTTGCCGATCGGCTTCTCGACGATGATGCGCGACGCCGGGGTGATGAGCGAATGCGCAGCAAGCCGCTTGGCGATCGGGCCAAAATGATCCGCACCGGTCGCGAGGTAAAACGCCCGCACGTGCGAGGGATCATCATTGAACTCTTTGCCGAGGAGATCCCACCCCACCTCCGAGTCCATATCGAGGCAGACATAATGGATCATTTCGAGGAAGTTCTTGATCGCTTCGCCGGGTGCGGCGGCGGCGAACTCCTTTAGCGCATCGGCGATTGCAATCCGGTAGGCGGCCCGATCCAAGGGCCGCCGCGCTACGCCAATGATCCGCGCTGGCGGCGCGAACTGCTCACCGAGAAACCGGCGAAATAGCGCGGGAAAGAGCTTGCGGCGGGCGAGATCGCCGGTCCCGCCGAAAACAGCCAAATCGAAGCAAGGCACCTTCGAGATACGCGAAACCATCGCTATCTTTCGCAATTTGACGGTTTATGCGCAACATAGCCCATCCGCGATGCCAGGCAAGAGGCGCGCAAATCCTGCGCGATGTCGGGATTTCCTAATACGCCTGCGCTCTGCGGCCGATAACCTATGCCGGCCCTTCTGGCTTCGGGATAGAGATTTCGTTCAGCAAGGGGCTGGATGCTCAGTGGGGATAGGGTCGACCGAACGGAAACGGAGGTTCTTCGTCATCATCAGCATGCCCGTAATAACCGCCGAAGAACGGCGTCCCTACCCCTTCGACCGGGTCGAAGACGCCGTAGCGATAGCCCTGATTCGCCGGAACCCAATAATTGTA
Organism: Methylocella sp.; assembly: GCA_036560885.1. GTDB lineage: Bacteria > Pseudomonadota > Alphaproteobacteria > Rhizobiales > Beijerinckiaceae > Methylocapsa. Next base: position 2,339 of record DATBQJ010000201.1, on the reverse strand, counting down.
GCGCGCCGCGTCGGCGGCGATCGCAAAGAGGACGGGGTTTTGCCACGGAGGGCGCTGGTGGCGCACGCGATACCGCCAAGCGCCAATGCGATAGCGCATAGGCAGCGAATAAAAGCCGAGCCCACTATCGGGATCGCCGACGAGGGCAACAAAATGCCCCGTCCGCCCTCTTAAGACGCGATGCGCGCGACGCCCGTAGAGTCTTTTGCCATACCCGATGCTACGGATGAAGCTGCTGCGAAGCGCGCCGCTCCCGTGCCTACGATAGACATCCCGTTTGGACGGCGAATGCGCCTGCGCGGCCGCGGCAAATGCACATACTAAGGCCGCGGCAATCGCGAGAACCCATGCCTTCCAGTCCCGGCGCATCGCCCTACTCTCCAAACTTTGCCGCTTCATCAGTGACGCCGAGGCGGCACGCTAAATTTTATCGCAATCTCCCGATTGATCCAAATCTCAGCTTCTTACCCTGCCACGCGCGGCAAAGGTAAGTTTGCGCATATCGCCAATCCTACCAAAAGGTTTCACGTGAAAACTTTTGTTGCGATTGCGCGTAATTTCGCTCATAACTGTCTCATGCGCCCATCAGCGCTGCTACATGCGCGGCGGCGGAGCTGGCAAGCCCTTCGAAGTGGTAGCCGCCTTCGAGCACCGAAACGATGCGGCCCTTCGTATGTTGTTCGGCGATTTCCATCAGCTGCTCCGTTGCCCAGGCAAAATCTGCTTCGACAAGATCGAGACCACCGAGCGGATCGAGCCGGTGCGCATCGAACCCCGCCGAGATGATGATCAAATCCGGGTGAAACGCATTTACGCGAGGCAACAGCACCGCTTCCATTGCCTCCCTAAAAATCTCGCCGTCGTTGCCTGCCCTTAGCGGCGCGTTGACGATATTGTCGTGCGCCCCGCGCTCGTCACGTCCGCCGGTGCCGGGAAACAGCGGCATTTGATGCGTCGAAGCATAGAGTACCGAGGGGTCGGACCAGAAAATTTCTTGGGTTCCGTTGCCGTGATGCACGTCGAAATCGACGATCGCCACCCGTTCTGCACCATGCGCGGCCTGCGCGTGGCGTGCCGCGATCGCCGCATTGTTGAAGAAGCAAAACCCCATTGGCAAGGCGATCCCGGCATGATGGCCAGGCGGCCGCAATGCGGCAAAAGCGTTTTTGACGCCGCCGCGCATGACCTCGTCCACGGCCGCCGTGGCAGCGCCGACGCAATGGCCAATCGCATCAAAACTTTGCGCGCTCATTACGGTGTCTGGATCGAGATGCACTCTTCCCCGTGCGGGCGCCGCGACCTCGATCGCATCGGCATAGTGCGCGGGGTGAACACGCAAGATTGCCGCGCGGTCAAGTCCGGGGGCATCCGCCCGGATCAGCGCCGCGAAGCGCTCGTGTTCGAGGGCCTCCGTTATCGACCGGATGCGGGCGGGCCGCTCTGGATGACCAGGCCCGGTATCGTGACCCAAATACGATGAGTGGCTCAAAAAAAGCGTGGTCACTTCGACAAACTCGCGGGACGCGCCGCTGGTTAAAAGGCCAAAGGCCAAGTTGGAGATCGTGCACGAAGTCCGTCTTTACGGCCCTACCCTTCACTTATGGCCTCCCAAACCTTCTGTCCATTTGCTCGTGCCGCGACAATTGGGTTGCTCCGGCGCGCGCGACAGGGCCATGCGGGAATGCGGAGCGAAAACGGGGAACCCGATGTGGTATCAAGCAATCGTACCAAAATGCTTCACGTGAAGCATTTTGGTACGATTTGGGCCGAAAACCTTATAACTGCTCATACATTTGATGGACTTTGGGCGAGTGGGATCGCACGGAAAATATGTATTTTCGGCGGTATTTCCGCGCTATGGTCTCTTCGTTGGCTAATGGCGGGGGCAAAGTATGCTCATTCTCATAGTTGGGATCGTTGTCTTTCTTGGCGTGCATAGCCTCACGTCCTTTCGCGAGACGCGGGCGGGTCTCATTGAACGGATTGGCCGGGGACCATTTAAGGGCATCTATTCGCTGGTGGCCGTCGCTGGTTTCGCCCTCATCGTTTGGGGCTTCTCCCGCTACCGGGCGGAGGGGCTGATCATCTTGTGGACGCCGCCCCTGTGGGCACGGCATTTGACCATCGGACTTATGTGGTTTGCTTTTGTCGCGCTCGCCTGCATGAATCCCGCGCCGGGCAAAATCCGGGGCTGGCTGCGCCATCCCATGCTGGTGGCCATAAAGATTTGGGCCTTTGCGCATCTCTTGGCCAATGGCGATTTGGGCGGCCTCGTGCTCTTCGGCTCGTTTCTCGCCTGGGCGGTCTATGACCGCATCGCCGTCAAGAAGCGCGGCGAC
>DATBQJ010000200.1:0-4600 GCA_036560885.1 Methylocella sp. | reverse complement strand
CGTCGAGACCCGCACGCAGAGCTTCATACCGCTGCCGAATCGCCGTTTCATCAATCATGCCGCCGTGATAAATCAGCTCGGCAGCCCTAAGGAATCCCGGCAGACCAAATCGATTCAATTATTTTGCGGCGTGGCCTTAGCATTTGGCTTGTCACGCGAGCGCGTTGAGGCTGAGCCATGGCATGGGATGACTTTTTTGCGCCACCCACCACGTCAAGAGAAACCTTGCTGCCATGGCCAGCGCGGACGCCATGGCCGCCCCGACGAGACCAAAATGGTTTATCAGCAGCAAAAGCGCAACCATGTTTAGCAAACCTGAACTGGCGGTGACCAAGGCAAGCAGCCCGGTTTTCTTGGAATAAAAGATGTAATTCGTGACCATCAGATACATGCCGACAAATGCCTGCCCCAGCGCCAGCCAGCCAATCGCTTCGCCGGCGGCCGCATAGCGGTCTCCAGCGATGAGCCTAACCGCGAACGGTCCAACCAAGAAGGCCATGCCAGCCACTAATAGCGCGATCAAAAAATAGCAGTAAGTTAGCCTTACAATTTTTTGCTTTTCGTCCAGTTGGTCACGTTTCAGGTGCTCAAATAGCCAAGGCACAAAAGCCTTGTTGATCGCGTCGAACAGCAGCCCCATCGCGGATGCGAGTTGCACCGCGACCATATAAATACCAACCTCCGCAAGACCCAATTCAGTGTTGATCATGAAGCGATCAAACAAACTGAGCACAAGCACTCCGAGGGTGTGAGGGATGAGGGGTAATCCAAACTTCAATGCTTCCTCGAGATGGCGCGGCCGCCAAGCAAAACCAAGTAGTTTGTCTTTATGTAGCGACAGTAGCGCGATACATGCGAAAACAAGCGATGTGACAACTTGCGCCCAGATGCGGCCAGATTCAGCTTGCAGAAAGAAAACGACAAGGATGAGGGACAACAAAGCATTTGTAACGCTCTGCATTACCTGTAGCAGAGCATAACTCAAAGCGTTTTTGCTGACTTGCCATTGTCCCATTCTAATTTGAATGGCAAAACTTGCCGCCGCCGTGGCAAAGGCGGGTAAAATCCATCGGCTGTGCAGGCCGATCCATTGAGATAAACTTCCCTGAAAGGCCGCCAGAACGACAAAAACCAGGATCCCGCTAACCAACAAGATCTGAAAACATGAGCCGATGAAGAATTTTAGTTCCTCTTGGCTCAAGTCGGCGTCATAGTACTTACGACCGGCCGCGCCGGTGGCACTTAGGCCTGTCACCGCGCCCAGGACTGCTAACAGGGCCTGAAACATCGCCACTTCGCCATACTGTTCCCTCGTGAGGTAGCGCGTGAGGATCGGCAGCAGCGCCAAAGGAACCGCCGCGTTCAAAATGTTCGACACCAGATAGGTTGCCGAACCTGAGAGGAGGCTGTTCTTTCTCATTTTCTCGGGCGCCGTTTGTTAATTTTTGCCGCCGGATGCTTCAAGGCGCCGCCTGCTCGAGCCGCGCCGATCCTCGCGCAGACTCATGTTGCTGGATGTACCAAGGCATCGCCAGCTCCAGCCCATTGCCGATGCGATGTGTCGGCGCATACCCAAGGCGCCCGGCCGCCTTGCCTATGTCCGCCAAGCTGTAGCGCACGTCGCCGGCGCGGAATTCGCGGTAGACGGGCTTGGCGCCTTGCAAATGTGGGCTCGCAGGCGCCAACAAGCGGAGAAGCTGGGCATAGAGTTCTTTGAGCGTGGTGCGCTCGCCCACGGCCACGTTGTAGACCTGATTCAACGCCTCGGAGTTTTGCGTAGCTGCGGCCAGCAAATTTGCCTGCACCGCATTGCCGATGAAACAGAAATCGCGGCTGGTTTCCCCGTCGCCATTGATGAAGACATCCTGCCCGTTGAGCATCGCGGCCGTCCATTTGGGGATCACCGCGGCATAGGCGCCGTTGGGGTCCTGCCGCGGCCCGAAAACATTGAAATAGCGGAGGCCGATCGTCTCCATCCCATAGCAGCGCGCGAAGACATCGGCATAGAGCTCATTCACATATTTGGTGACGGCATAAGGGCTGAGCGGCTTGCCAATGGCATCTTCGACTTTCGGTAGCCCCGGATGATCGCCGTAAGTCGAGCTGCTCGCGGCATAGACGAACCGCTGGACCCGGGCGTCCCGCGCGGCGACCAACATGTTGACGAAGCCCGTCACATTCGCGGCGTTCGTCCCTATTGGGTCGGAGATGCTGCGCGGGACGGAACCGAGCGCCGCCTGATGCAGGACGCAATCGACGCCCTTGCAGGCGCGGATACAGTCATCAAGCGCGCAAATGTCGCCCTCGATGAATTTGAACCTCGCCCACTGAGAAGGCTCGACGAGCGCCCGCACTTCTTCGAGATTGCGCCGATAGCCAGTCGCGAAATTGTCGAGCCCCACCACGCGCTGATCGAGCCTGAGCAGGGTTTCCAACAAATTCGAACCGATGAAACCGGCGACGCCGGTGATCAGCCACGTTTTCGGCTCTTGAATCAGCTGCTGGCGAAGCTGTTCGTAAGGGGTCATGGTCGCTCGCTTTACAGACGCACGTCGGCGTCTTCGGGGCTGAGAATGTATTTCAGATCGTAGAGCACGTGCTCGTCCTTGCCGAGCGCGCGGATCTTCGCGGCCCCCATGGCGCGGAACTGATCGTGCGCCACCGCGAGGATGATGGCGTCGTAGCTTGCCGGTCGCGGCTCCGCGATGGGGGTGATGCCGTATTCATGCTGGGCCTCTTCGGCGCTGACCCAGGGGTCGTAAACGTCGGCGGCGACATTGAATTCAGCCAGTTCGCGCACGATGTCGACCACGCGGGTATTGCGCAGATCCGGGCAATTTTCCTTGAAGGTGAGCCCCATCACCAGCACGCGCGCGCCATCGACGTGGATGCGGCGCTTGAGCAAGGCCTTCACCAGTTGCGAGACTACGTAGGCGCCCATGCCGTCGTTGAGGCGGCGGCCGGCGAGAATAATTTGCGGGTGGTAGCCGATCGCTTCCGCCTTGTGAGTAAGGTAGTAGGGATCGACGCCGATGCAGTGCCCGCCGACGAGACCCGGACGGAACGGCAAAAAATTCCACTTGGTGCCGGCCGCCTGCAGCACCGCTTCGGTCTCGATACCCATCTTGTTGAAGATGATCGCCAATTCATTGATCAGGGCGATGTTGAGATCGCGTTGGGTGTTCTCGATCACCTTGGCGGCTTCGGCCACCCGAATGTTGGGGGCCTTATGGGTGCCGGCGACAATGATCTGTTTGTAAAGCTGGTCGATCAGTTCGGCGACTTCTGGCGTGGAGCCGGAGGTGACCTTCTTGATCGTGGAGACGCGGTGCAGCTTGTCGCCGGGATTGATGCGTTCCGGGCTATAGCCGGCGTAAAAATCCACGTTGAATTTCAGGCCGGAGATCGCTTCGAGCACCGGCACACAGTCTTCCTCGGTGGCGCCTGGATAGACCGTCGATTCGTAAACGACAACGTCGCCCTTCTTCAGGATCTCGCCGATGGTCGCCGACGCCTTGATCATCGGGGAGAGATCGGGGCGCTTATGCTCGTCGATCGGCGTGGGCACGGTGACGATATAGACGTTGGCTTTGGCGAGATCGGCGAGATCGGTGGTGTAACGCAGCCCCGCGGCTTCGCGCAGTTCCTCGTCACTGACTTCGAGCGTGGCGTCATGGCCGGCTTTGAGCGCGGCGATGCGCGAGGCGTTGATGTCGAAACCAACGACCTCGCGCCGCTTGCCGAATTCGACGGCCAACGGCAGGCCGACGTAGCCGAGGCCAATGACCGCGAGTTTGATGTCCGCGATATTTTTCATGATGCTCACGAGAACGAGTTAACCCGGCGACGAGCGTCGGCGGGCGTGGTTGGATTTTCAGCCGAAGCCAACGCCGCGGCAAGCTGAGCGGCCTTCCCGCGCTCAACCGCTCTCAATTGCTTCAGATAGTTGTTGCATGGCCCTTCCGTGAAAAAGTAAAGCGTCCAGCAGCCAAGCAATATCGGAGGCAAAAAGACAATCCATATGAAATAATTGCTGATTTCGCCGGATTTTATGGAAAATAGCTCGGCTAAAATAAATGAAATTAACATTATAATCGCAAAATGAAAGATATAAATCGATGTTTGGCGGTCGGCGAAGTCGCGACGCGAGCGCGCTGCTGAAGCCACACCAACGTTTAATTAACCGCGCGCCAACGGCATGCGCGCCATCCCAACGCGCGATAAGGCCATTTCTCGCCCGTCGACAAAGGCGCCGGCGTGTTCAGTCTTGGGGCTTTTTAGACTTGGCGCTTTTAAGGCTTGGGCGTGTTCAGTCTCGCGCCGGACCCCGCGCCCGAAGGCAAAAGCCGGCGATCGCCCATGCTACCGCCGTTCGGGTGAAGCGCGCCGCTTCCCCGTCATCGCCGCCCTAGCGCGCCTTCCGCTCGGATGGAATCATCCGAGCGGAAGGCGCGCATAATCAAAACGCCGGAGCAAATTCAGGTCGCGAAAGCCGGTCGACTTTCGCGGAACTCGCCCCTAGCCGCCGCGCCGAACGCGACGCCGATCCCTACGCCGCTTCCAGCGCCGAACGGTCCAAAAGCGCGGGAACCTTGCCGCC
>DATBQJ010000199.1:0-2369 GCA_036560885.1 Methylocella sp. | reverse complement strand
CATGTCTGAGAAAATGAAAATCGACGTTGCCTTGGCCAATCTGGAAGCCGGCAAATTCTCGTTCCGCATGGTCGACGCGATCAAGGATCATATCAGCAGGGTGGAGAACGAATTGGTAGTTGTGCACGGTCTGCATGCCAGCGCCATCCTCGATCTCAAACGGCAAGAGCTCGCCAACTGGAGACACGAAAATGAGCTGAGGAGGCTCAACGCGCAGATTTATGCGCTGCTCAGAGCCAATGTTCTGATGGAAAAGGCCTATGCGGGAATGTCGTTCGCCGCGGTGAAAATGCGGCCCTATTTCAAGGTCGCGATGAAATTCGCTGCGGCGGCCTTGGCGCAGGTGATGGCGGATGTGAAATCCGGCAAATTGCAGTCCCAGTGTCTCGACGCAGCCGCCAAGACTTATGCGTTGCTGAAGGCAATCATGCCGACGCAAAGCACCCTTGAGGAAATAAAACCCTACGCGCAAAGGACGGGCGAATATCTCGCGGTCGCTTGGAAATTCGTCGCCGCGCAGTCGGCAAAGGCGTCAGCCTACCTTGCGACCTTGTATAAGAACGTCGCTTAAGGACGCTGCAGAAAGCCGGCTAGGCGCTCACGCGCCCTGCAAACTGGCGAGAAACGTCACGGCTTCGGAAGCCTTCGAGGCGGCGGTAAAGATCGCCTTCTTGTCGGCCTTCATTACGGTGAGCCAATGGTCGAGATATTGCGCGTGATCCGGGCGCGGCGCGTCGGTGATGGCAAGATCGGCGCACAGAAACGCTGCGCCAAGTTCCGCGACCAGCTCTTCCATGGCGTAGGCGTCGTCGCCAAGCCGGAATTCTCCCGCGCCTTTTTCGATCGCGGCAATGATCTGGTCAGTGATGTGCTGGTGAATGTCGAAGCGTTCGCTTTTCATGGCGGTTCCCCTTGTTTTGCGGGCCGCGCGATTGCGGCCTCGTGTGGGCAAGGGGACCGGGACCATCGAGACGAACAATCAAACGCCGCGCCCCACTTCTCCAAGGGGCGCGCCGCAAGGCGGGGTGGAGCTGCACAAGCGCAGCGCGGAAGCGAGCCGCGTTGATCGCGAGGCGGGACCGGTCAACGTCCCCACCTGAGAGGCCGCGCCGCGAACCGCAACGGCGGGAGAACCGTGAAAAAAGGACAGCGGAGACGTTCGCATACAACCACGCGCGCCCGGATCGGCCACCGAGCAGGAGGAAATCCGACAAGCCACGCGGCAATGAACGGGTTTGGCCGTCTAAGGCCGACGACGGGCTAGCGGGTCACCCGTTGTGCACGAACCAAGAGAGGAAGGCCCGGGACACGCTCGCCGGCGCTTGCCTTGGCCTTGACGGCCAGGGGCCGCAGCGCCTGAAGGAAAGAAAGAAGTCAGCCGAAAGCGGTCAGCTTTTCGTTTGATTGGAGTGAACTCTGATGATCACGCTCTCACGTAAGCCTGGCTAAATTGCCGTCTAAAGAGACGGGTAGATATGGTAACAGGCCATAAGAGGGTGCCGGGGTATGGCGATGGTTGTTAAGAAGTTGCCTCCGAAAGAAGGCCTTTTCAATCTTCGCGTGTCCGAGCAGAATGACCGCAACTGATCATCAACGCCGAATTGAGAAGAGCCACTCGTGTCGTCCGAACTGAAAGCTGAAGGCGATGTCGCTGCCAAGCGGCTAGGAGACTTGCTTGGGTATGTCGAGCAGCTCGTGAAGCTCGATGAGCGTCCGGCGACCCGGCTTGAGCAACACAAGCTCGCGGATGGATCGCAATTTATCCTGCATCAGCACGAATTGGCGGGACTGCCCGGGGTTGCCTTGGATGTCGACGACGCGGACGGTCCGATCTGGCTGCGTATCGAAAGATTACAGCGCACAAATCCGCCCGAAATCGGCGAGGAGTGCCGCGACTGGATTGAAATTCCTGGCGATCCGTTCAAGATGCCCAGTCTTCGCGAAGTTCGGCATGTGCGCGTTTTGGAAGAGGAGAAGAGGCGCTTGGTCGAGAGTGGCGAAGCGCGCGCCAACGATTGCGTTTCCTCGCTAAAGCCGGCCCAAAAAGATGAGCCGCCTGGGGCGTATTTCGATGTAGCCCTGCGGCTCGAAGATCGCCCGACGGTTTTGGAGGGTCTTGAAGCATATTGCTCCGGCCCCTGGGTTGAATGGTCAGAGCGGGAAAAGCCACGTCGTCGCTCGATCGCAGTCTATCAACGGCTCTTTGAAATGGCCCAGCGTCTCCTACAGGCGGGAGGAACGGAGTCGGTGGAGCTTGTATGGGGCATAGGCATCGCGCGTTGGAGCCGCCCCGAAGAGGCAATCGATATTCCGATGGTCGAGCGGGCCGTCGAGATCGAAATTGCTGATCAAGTTGACGCTGCAATCAC
>DATBQJ010000198.1:0-4494 GCA_036560885.1 Methylocella sp. | reverse complement strand
AGTTGTGAAGATGGGTTGGTTTGTTCGCTATATCGATGACGAATTGCAGCACGAAATGGTGTCGCACGAATTGGCGACCAAGGAGGAAGCTCTGGAGGAGGCCTGGCAATTGGCGCAAGGCGACAATGAAGTGGTCGGCATCGATGGGCCTGACGAAGAGTCTCTTGTAATGGCGGAGATAGAGGCGTGGTTTGAAGACCGTTCCGCAACCAGCAAAACGGGGCCTTCGTCCTCTGGTTCCGTGTGACACACGCAACACGTCGGCGGGAGACTGCAGTTAGTGTCCGCCCGCTCCAACAGCCATATCGAGGAGCCAACATTGCAGTGGCAGTTATCTGCGCCGTTGATAACGCTCGACCTATCTAATCTTCAGAGCCTAAATCACCATTTCGTCCAACGGAACTATTTTGATCCATCTGGGTGAGCCTTTGCCAGAGCGCTGAGCTGCCGTATTATAGATCAAATCCGTGAGTGCGGCGCACATCCCTAGCATTGTTCATTCTGAAACCATGTCCACCGCCGGGAAATTTCAACTCGTAGACCGGCAGTTTGCACGCATTTCCCGTGCCCTCGCCGAGCCCCGGCGCTACCAGATCCTCAAGGAGATCGGCGCTAGTCGCGGGCCGATGCCGTGCACTTCCCTGCATGAAACCCATGCTGTGAGCGCCGCAACCTTGTCGCATCATATTAAGGAGCTGGAGACGGCCGGCCTAGTCCAGATCGTTCGCGAGGGAAAATTCATGACCCTCACTTTGCGACGCGAAGTGCTCAGCGCCTATCTCGACCGGCTTGCCGCGATTTAACGCTGCATCGCCTCGCTCTTGACGTCTCGCGATTGACACTTAGATAACTGTCTAACTATTAAATCGAAGACGGCTTGATCGGAGAAAACAGATGAGCGAGCTGACTGGCAAGGTAGCGGTTGTAACCGGGGCGTCGAAAGGAATTGGGGCGGCCATCGCGAAGAGCTTGGGAGCCGCAGGGGCGGCGGTCGTTGTGAACTACGCCTCCAGCAAGGAGGCGGCGGCGCGCGTTGTCGCGGAGATCACCGGCAAGGGCGGCAAGGCGATCGCCGTCCATGGCAATGTGTCGGAGGAAAAAGACGTGCAGCGACTGTTCCAGGAGACGAAGAAGGCTTTTGGATCGCTGGACATACTCGTGAACAACGCTGGGGTCTATGCGTTCGAATCCCTCGAGGCCGTGACGGAGACTGAGTTTCACCGGGAGTTCAACATCAACGTCCTCGGGACGATCCTGGCCACAAAGGAGGCAGTGAAGTATTTTGGGCCTGGTGGCGGAAGCGTGATCAACCTTAGCTCCGTTGTCAGTGAGAACCCGATGCCGAACTCGGTCGTGTACGCGGCAACCAAAGGCGCTGTCGATACGATTACACGCGGACTTGCGAAGGAGCTGGGGAGCCGGAAAATCCGGGTCAATGCCATCGCTCCCGGTCTCGTAGAAACCGAAGGCGTTCATGAACTCGGATTCATTGGGAGCGATTTCGAAAAGCACGCGGTAGATAACACTCCGCTTGGGCGATCTGGTCAGCCCGACGACATCGCGCGGGTTGCGGTGTTCCTAGCCTCCGATAGCTCCGGATGGTTGACGGGCGAGAGAATTACGGCGTCCGGCGGCTATTGATTAAGGTTTCTGGACGTGGGGCGCTCGCTTGCAGCCATATAATGGCGGGGCGGGTGATGGTAGACACCTGCCATTCGGGTCAGATCCAGAAGGAAGTAGCCCTAGCATTACCAGGTGGGTTTCTGTCCAGCCTCCATTAGCCTTGCCGCCTTGTCCGGCGGATCGGCCGGACCGCACAGCAACGGGGCCCTCCCTTTGAGGGCGCGCGGGCACCCAAGGCGCATTGAGCGAAGTCTGAAATAAAGCCGCTTTTGAGCTTGCAATCGGCGCTCACGCGGCTTTTTTCTTCGGCGCGATTAATTTCCGATTGATCAAAACCTCGGCGATCTGAATCGCGTTCAGCGCGGCACCCTTGCGCAGATTGTCGGCGACGCACCACAGCGAGAGACCGTTCTCGACCGTTGCGTCCTCGCGGATGCGGGAGATATAGGTCGCGTCCTCGCCCGCCGCTTCATGCGGCGTGATATAACCGCCGGGCTCGCGCTTATCGATCACCAGACAGCCGGGGGCCTCCCGCAAGATGTCCCGTGCCTCATCGGCGCTGATCGGGTTGACGAATTCGATGTTGACCGCTTCCGCATGGCCGATGAAGACCGGCACGCGCACGCAGGTCGCGGTGAGCTTGATCCTGGGGTCGAGGATCTTCTTCGTCTCGGCCATCATCTTCCATTCCTCTTTGGTAGAGCCGTCCTCCATGAACACGTCGATCTCGGGGATCACGTTGAAGGCGATCCGTTTCGGGAATTTCTTGGCCGTGACGGAATCGGAAACGAATACCGCGCGAGTCTGGGAAAACAGCTCGTCCATGGCCTCCTTGCCGGCACCGGACACCGATTGATAAGTCGCGACGACCACCCGGCGGATCGTCGCCTTGTCGTGCAAAGGCTTCAACGCGACGACCAGCTGGGCCGTCGAACAATTCGGATTTGCAATGATGTTGCGCTTGGAAAAACTCGCAATCGCCTCCGCGTTCACCTCCGGCACAATCAAAGGCACATTGGAATCGTAGCGCCAGGCCGAGGAATTATCGATGACGACGCAGCCTTGGCCTCCGATTTTCGGCGACCATTCCTTCGAGACCGCGCCGCCCGCCGACATCAGGCAGATATCGGTTCCGCTGAAATCGAAGTGTTCCAGCGATTTGCATTTCAAAATCTTGTCGCCAAAAGAGACTTCCGTGCCGATCGAGCGGGACGACGCAAGCGCCACGACTTCATCGGCCGGAAACCGGCGCTCGGCGAGAATATCGAGCATTTCGCGCCCGACGTTTCCGGTCGCGCCAACGACCGCAAGCTTGAAACCCATCTTCTTCTCCGTCCACAAATCCTGGCGAATTTCCGCCCAGCGGCCCGCCGCTTAAGCGACTCTTTGAATAGGCGATGTTGGACAAAGCCGCAATGGGCGGGGCCGGCCACGCTATCGAGGAAGGCGCGACTGCACGATACCAATCTGGCACGGCGGCGCTCAGGCGCCGCTATCATCGGCTTTTGTGCGCGACAGCCCGGATCGAGTGTGGCATTGCCAAATTCCGCCGAAAATGGAAAGCTGAGACTCAACAACGCCGGCATCTGAGGATGTCCTTCATTTGGAGAAAATTTGTGGCGAAAAACATTTTGCACATGATGAGTTCGATGAAGCACATGAGCCCGTTCGATGTGAATATGGCGCTCGACGCTGGATTCGATTCCGTCACATCTTACGGGAGCGTCACGCTCGACGAAGTCATGCCACTGGTTCAAGACGCCATGTTTTCGCGGTCACCGCGAGACGCAGCTCGAACATGCATTTTCTTCGGCGGAAACGATGCCGGCCTCGCTCTCGATATGATGGAGCGACTGAATGCGACCCTTTTGAAGCCGTTCGAGATCTCCTCTTTCGCCGATCCCGCCGGGTCTTTCACAACGGCTGCCGCGATGGTGGCCTGTGTCGAGAAAATACTGAAAGAAAGAAAAGGCCGGGCACTGGCCGGCATGAAGATCCTGATCTTCGGAGCGACGGGTGTCGTTGGTTACGCCTCAGGCGTCATCGCCGCGCTGGAAGGGGCCAATGTGACGCTCGCGGGCCATGATGGACCAGAACGGGTCCAGGCCAAGGCTAACGACATCAAGAAGAGGTTTAGCGTTGACGTGCACGCCGTCGATACAAGCACGCCGGAGAAGCTGCTGGAAGTGCTGGCAGGCGCCGAGATTGTATTTTGCGCCGCGAAGGCGGGCGTGCAAGTCTTGTCCGCGCCGGCGCTCGCCTCGGCGAAATCGCTCATCGTCGCGGCGGATGTCAATGCGGTGCCGCCGGCAGGAATCGAGGGTCTCCAGCTCATGGACAACGGGGCGGAACTGCCGGGAGGCATTCTGGGAATTGGGCCGCTCGCCATCGGCGATGTGAAATACAAGACGGAATCGGGATTATTCCTGCGCTTGGCGACTTCCCCCACCCACCTCGCCCTCGATTTCCGCGACGCCTTCGTTCTCGCGCGGGAAATCATCGCGTAATCCCAACGCCAGGAGTGCCATCACGGTGCCCCCGGGCGAGTTTATGCGGCTGAGGCAAGACAAAATCAACTTTAATGGAGCCAACAAGCCGTGCGGTGCAACCAAACCGGGGTCTTTGCGTTTCTATCAAGGAAACCTCGGAGTTTAAAATGTTTCACAAAAAGATATCGATCGTTCTGGCCGCCGCCGCCTTGGCCGCGCTCACCGCCTCCGCCAATGCGCAGGCCAAACCGCGTCATCGCCATTACTCGGAGGTGGCGGCGCGCTACCATGACGAACGTCCGCCTCTCACCGTCAACCGGCGGAGCTTCCTCGATCCCGGACCGGTGGTTCCTGTTGGCAGCATGTCGAACTACATGACCGC
>DATBQJ010000197.1:0-5968 GCA_036560885.1 Methylocella sp. | reverse complement strand
AGCGTTTGACTTCCCCTTGGCGGCTTTTTCTCGCGGCACAAATTCAGGTGCGCTGCTTGGTGATGGGCTATGAAGATAAGGCGTTGACCATTTTGGCGAACCGCTCGGCGGCCTGACATGCTCGTCTGAAGGAGCCAGTCTCGATTTGTTGAACCGCCGATTGTCCCGCTTTTTCGACGATCCGCCGAAGGGTTGGAAACGCGACGATGGCTTCTTCGGACCGAATTTCGACGATGCGCTCGCAAATGTTAGCATCTGTAAGCAAGCGTCCCCCGTTCACTCTGCTGGTCGCATCGTGCGCCCTTCCATAGGCGCCGGCATAAGCGGCGGTCGCCGATTTCCCGGCCGCGACAAGCTGGCAGAATGTTTCTTGTCGCAAGTTTCGCAGTGGGGCCATCGCTTCCTCCTTCTGGTCGGGAGACTGCTCGATCTTGTCGCGAAGCAACCGGAGGCGGGGCACAAAGAGGGCTGCTGCGGTTACGATTTGTGTTAGCGCTATTAGCGCGTAAACTAGGCCCATCCCCTGTCCGAAACTCATGTCGCGAGGTTCGGGCAGACTCTGCAGCAGGTCGAATGCGCGGGCCTGAAACGCCTGACCGACACGATTTAGGGTCTCCCCGAGGATCGTCAGGACAGCGAGCCGGATTTGCAGCTGTGAGCGCGATAAAGCGTCGTTTCCCTTGGCGTGGATCGTCGCGACAACGAACGACTTCCGGTAGCTTTTCGCGGTCCGATGTTTGGGCTTGCGATAGCGCACACTGGAAATGAGCGCGTGAGCCGTCATGCGCTTCTCCACTTGGTCGCGAGATAGATCACCGTGGTCTCGCCGGTGACGATGTTGCGGATCGCCAATCGGCCCGCCCGCCGGCCCTCGACGGGCTCTCGCCACCATTCCCGCCGTCGTCCGTTCTCGGCAGCCATGGCGTCAAGCAGACGTTCGACAGTGGCCCGGGCGCCTTCAACGGATGTGATCAGGGGGCGAGACGGGAGGCGGCCAGTCCGCAGGGCTGATGCGACATTATCCGGTTCGGGCGGGTCAGTTATAGCCCCGGTTACAGGCCCCAGAACCTCATTTTCCCTTTCTACTGCTTTTGACCTGTAACCGCTGTAACCACTGTAACTCTGGGCTTTTTTGGCTGTAACCGAAAGGCCGGTTACAGGGGTAACAGCCGTTACAGCTGTTTTTTGGGCAAACATCCCTTTCGCGATGTCGGCGAGCCGAGCGGCAATCTCAGGACGCATCGCTGCCTCCTTGGAGAATGTCCGCCGTCAGCACATAGGCGCGCTTCGCAATACCCTCGACTTTTACGCTGCATTGAAAGGTGCTAGCGCTCTGCCGCCTCAGCATCCCGCGGCCGCACAAGGTTCGCGCTGCCATTGTGGCGTCAATCCCCGCGCAAACTTCAACGCGCCAGACTTCCGGCGACACCCACCATTCGCGCTCCGCGCCGCTGCCCTTACACCAACCGGCCCGATTGATGACTTGCCTTGCGTCGCTGCCGTCCAGTCTTTCAAAACGGCTTTCGCCATGCTGCTCGATGAACAGGCGCACTTGTGCTATTGCCTGCCTCTCTTCAGCGGGTCCCGTCCCGCCTCGCCCTTCGATCCATCGCGCGAGAGCCCAGGCCGCCGCCCGCCTTGTCGCTCCCACTTGCCATGGTGTGACGCCCAAGGCGGTGGCCAACTCACCAGCCGCGGCAATGAGCCCAAGCCGCTGCGCAGCCCGGTGAATTTGCCCATCCGCACTAGGGGGAACTTCCGACGCGACAAACTTGGCAATAAGTTCGCGCACATGTTCATTGCTCACTTCTTCGGCAATTATCCGTCGCACGAACTCCGGCCCGACTGTCCCATAAGCCGAGCTTGCCACGTCTTTAAACGCCTTTGCGAGTTTACCTGCGTCCCCATGCGATCCGGCGCTATCGAAGGCTCCAAAACCAAAACCTCGTTCAGCTGGAACGTCCAACATTCTCACTAGCTGACCAGCCCGCGCCTTTTTACTTTTGTCCTCGGCAAGTTTAGTTTCGGTCGTCATCTCGCCGCTCGAAAGGATAAGAACGCGCCAGCTTTTCGGCTCCCGCGGACTGCCATCGCGCTCGGCCCGTTGCTTTCCCGTCCCATTTGCAAGGGAATAGAGCGCCGCCGCTACCTCGCGCGCGTCTATCTGTCCAAACTCGTCGAGAATAAGGACGGTGTCGCTCGATAAGGCAGCCAAACCCTCCAGGCCGTTCGCCGTCGACCGCCAAGACCGCATAAAACCGGGCGGTCCCCAGACCGACGCCGCTAACAGCCCGAGTGTCGTCTTTCCGAGGGATGAGTGCCCGAAAAAGTGAATGCCGCCGCCTTCGGTTCCGGCAACATGGACGAGCGGACCAGCGAGCGCCGTTGATATGGCGAGAACCACAAGCGCATGATCGCTCGACATTGCGCCGACGCCTTGTTGCCAGTCTTGAAGTGTTCCGCGCGCCTCATAAGAACTGACTGCCGGCGCATCCAGAATGACCGGCTCGATGCCGCGTGGCCCGATGGTTTCCGCCGGCAAAACGAAAACCGAGCGCCCAGCGATTTCATGCCATCCGGTTCGATGGACGATCGTCAGCCGCCCTTTGACCGACGCGCCACTTAGATAGGTGACAAACGCTTGGTGTTGGCTGCGGTTGATCGTCAAGCCTTCATCGGCAAGCCCGCCACATAGCGCGGAACGATCGCCATGTAACGCCGCGTCCGCGACATGCCGCGAGTGAAGCCGTCCGTCCTTGTCACGCCAGCGCAGCCACTTTCCCCATCCGCGGCCGCTTGGGTCGCGGCAGGCGCCGATAATCTCGAAAGGCGATGAAATCCTTTCCTCTCCAGGTGGTTGTTCCTCTCTGTCCACTCCTCTCCTGGACTTCTTCGGACAGCTGAGCCCTTTCGGCGTCATCTTGAACTCGCCCCATGAGACGAAATTCGTGCCGACATCTTCAATTGCACTCTGTATCCGGCTATTGTCCTCGTTGTTGAAGGTATGGAGTTTCAGCCTGGCGTTGGCGCGCCGGGCTTTTTCATTGGGGGCGCTCATTTTGTGCCTCCCGAGAGCAAGCGATCCGCTTCGGTCGCCGGAACGAGCGTGCGTCCACCGATCTTGACGACGCGAATTTTGCCCAAGCCCACATATTTGTAAAAAGTCGCCGGGCTAATGCCGACCCGTCGGCAGAACGGCTTTACCCGGAATGCCAAAGGTTTTTCGTCTTCCGCATTCGTATCTTTGGACATGCGACCATCTCCGAAAGGATTGAAGATGGTCCGCCACGGTAAGGAGAAATTCGCGCTTGTCTAAATGTGCAGTCGTGCGGGATAAAAAAGTTCATGCTCGATCATCCGCACGATTTTTTCTCGGTCGTTTCGGGCCGGGGGTTGTATTTCCTGTCAAATCCCTAACGAGCTTGCGGGCTCGATCGCGAGAAAAATCCGGAAAAACGTTCCGCACGATTTCGGCGCCTTTTTCCTGTCCGATGAAGCCCCCGTTTGCGTCCATCGCAGCGCGAATCACCGCAAGTGCGGCGTCATCAGAGACCTCAATCGTAGCGCCGTCTCGTGTTGGCGTGTTCTCGGGGAATATCGCCAGTATCTGCTTGCGTCCGATCCGCACATTTTCGATGTCGCCGTTCCCGGGGTAAAGGCCCTTGCGCAAAGGGTTGTTGCTCCTCGTCGGGGTTCTGCCGATACGCCAAACGCCGAGGCGGCGTGTGTCCTCACTGGCAGCGATTTCGAGCGCGGCCCAATCCTCGGGCAAAATCTTCATAGCGCGTGGTTCGTTCGGCACATTCCCTGATGCTGCAAGGTGTCCCGATCGGAAAAGACACAAGAGGTATTTTTCAATCGGAAAATGGAAGTAATCAACGCGTCGAAACGGGCCTTGGATTTCTGGCGACGAACGAACAATTTTTACCAGTTCGCGCACTTCAGCAGAGGAAATACGCTCGATTGCGGCAGATCCTTCTTCCTCATCGCCTTCCCGCATGCCGAGCGCGCCACGTAACAGCAATTGGTCGAGCCGTGATAAGGTGAGCCGTTTGCGTTCCAAGGCTCGCTGTTCTTGCGAACGCGGAAATTCGTCTCTTGTTCCGCGAAAACGCGTCCTATCAAAGCCCGAAGCGATCCACAGTTCGTGCTGAATGTCGCGGCGCTCCTTCCTATTTTTGATTACGGCATTTACATACGCGCAATGATAAATATCAGGCTGTGTTCGAGCCGTGCCAGCGACATTCATAAGGTCTCGATCGCGGAACAACGCCCAATCTCGTAATTGATCTAAACTCCAAAAAGGCTCCTTAAATCCATCCATCGCGCGCATCCGCGAGCATCGGAGGGATGCGCGGAAGCCGAGCGATGCGTCCCGGCTTCTCGGATGGCCGTCCTATCCGCGCGAATCAAGTTTAACGGATTTGCGCAAAGCTGGCGCGCCCCTCATTGTTTTTTCCGCGTCAACGAAACCACATTCGAGCCCACGCCCAGTTCGCAAAAGCCCGCCCATGCCGCCATTAGCGCCCGCCGCTTTTCAAGCGCGTCGCCGCGCCGGTAGGCTTGCTCGGCTTTGTCGCCGACGACATGTGCGAGCGCCGCCTCGGCGACTTCGCGGGGGAAATGCGTTTCGTTGCCCGCCCAATCGCGGAAAGCCGAACGGAACCCGTGAACCGTCACGGCGTTTTGATCCATCCGGCGCAAAAGCATTTCCATCGCCATGACGGAAAGCGGCCTTCCGGCGCGCTGGCCCGGAAAGACCAGTTCCCCCGTCCGCGCCTCGGTAAGCCTTTCGAGAATGGTGAGCGAGCGCTCGGAAAGGGGAATGCGATGCTCGCGCGCGGCCTTCATGCGCTCGGCGGGAACGGTCCAGACTTTGGCCGCAAGATCGATTTCGGCCCATCGCGCCCCAAGAACCTCGCCCGAACGCGCCGCCGTCAAAATACAGAATTCCAGCGCCAGCGCGGCGAGGGCTTCCCGCTCCCGTAAGCGTGCGACAAAGGCCGGAACGTCGTCATAAGCCATCGCGGCGTGGTGGCCGCGCGTCAATATCCCGCGCTTGGGCAAGAGGTGCGCGAGATGGCCGCGCCACGCCGCCGGGTTTTCGCCCGATCGATGGCCTTGCGCCTTGGCCGCGTCGAGAACCGCCTCAATGCGCCCGCGCAAGCGCGAGGCCGTTTCCGGCTTCGCCTGCCAAAGCGGCTTCAAAACGTCGAGAACCGCCGCCGTGTCGATTTCGTCGACGGGACGCGAGCGCAGCGGCGCAGCATAGGTTTCGAGCGTCATGCGCCATTGCGCCCGGTGTTTCGGGTTGCGCCATTCGCTTTCCTTCGCTGCAATGAGGGCGTCGGCTACCCGGCCGAAGGTCGGCGTTTCGCTTTTGGCTTTGGCCGCAGTGTCACGCGCTTCAATCGGGTCGAGGCCCGCCGCGACTTGTGCTCGACACGCGCTCGCCAGTTCTCTTGCACGCGCAAGGGTGACGCCTCCCGCCGAGCCAAGCCCCATCTCGCGACGCTTACCGCCCTTCTTCCATATGAACAGCCAAGAGCGAGCGCCGGATGGCGTCACGTTAAGGTAAAGGCCTTCCCCGTCTGAATGGCGGCCGGGTTCGACGATGGTTGCGACCGCTCTGGCTGAGAGCTTCCTGACCGCCGTGCCCATTCCTTCCCCACTTTGTTCCCCACCCCTTGGCGCGGATTGTAGCGAACAAAGGTGGACAACGAAAGATGGATTTTAGCGATAGGCCCAGTAAAATAACGGATTGTGTTGATAGCCTCAAATTGCGCCGGACCATAGTTTGGCGGTCACCCCTTCCGCCACTTCAAGGATTATGGTCGTTTTGGGTGTGTGCATGGGGCGCGGAATTGATTGATCCGGCATTGGCCAGACAGCGCTGGCCCTATCTGTGATGGTCTAGCATTTTTGGCAAGCCCGAGTCACCGCGGCGCGGTCTGACCGGGGGCGGGGC
>DATBQJ010000196.1:0-33702 GCA_036560885.1 Methylocella sp. | reverse complement strand
CCGCTGCGAATGTTCGGCCGATTTGAAAATGCGTCCCTCATAGGCGCGCTCGCCCTCGAAGACGCAGGAGGCATAGTGCAGACCGTGTGAAAGAACGTGAAGCTTGGCGTCCTTCCAGGCAACCAGTTTGCCGTTCATCCAGATGAACCCGTCGCGCTGGTCGAAAGGCAAAGCGGACATTGCTCACTCCTGGTCTTATGGCCGGCCCCGCGGGTTTCGCGGAAATGCGCGGCCCTTGCTGGTCAGCGTAACATGGCCGCGCGGGGATCGCAAAACCATGGGCCTTAGGAAAAAACCGCCGTCAGGCGGGGGCTTGACGTGTAGGGATGTTCCTGAAATATGGCAACAGTGCTAACATTAAAGGCCCGGCATGTGAAACTGATAGCGCGCAGGCGGCCGGCTTTCTCCTCGCCATGGCCGGCCCGGGCGGCCGGGACAAGGCTGCCGCGATGACCGGCGTAGGCCCCGGCCACGAGGCGGTAACGGTGAGCCAGAAATGGCGTGGCTCACCAAATGGGGCGCCGGCGCTAGCCGCACCCGCCGACAATGCCGCGCATCTTCTGATTGTGGACGACGACCGGCGGATCCGGACGCTGTTGTATCGCATGCTGAGCGAAGAAGGCTATCGCGTCACGGCCGCCGCCGATGCCGCGGAAGCGATGGCCTGCCTCAAAAGTCTTTCCTTCGATCTCATCGTCCTCGATGTCATGATGCCGGGCGAGGATGGTTTTTCCTTCGCGGCACGGCTGCGGGCGGGCGACACGGAACTCGCGCATGTGCCGATTTTGATGCTGACCGCGCGGAGCGAGGCGGAAGACCGGGTGCGCGGCCTGGAAGCCGGAGTTGACGATTATCTCGGCAAGCCCTGCGAGCCGCGCGAGCTCGCCTTGCGGATCGCTTCGATCCTGCGTCGCGCGGCGCCGCGCGCGGTTTCCGGACCTCCGGCTTTTGTGCGCTTTGGCGATTTCAGCTTCGATCTTAGCCGGGCCGAATTGCGCCAGCGCGACGAGGTCGTGAGGCTGACCGACCGGGAGCGCGAGATGCTGCGGCTCTTGGCCGAGCATGCGGGCGAAACGGTGGCGCGGGAAACCCTCGCCGGGTCTGGCGTTGCCGCCAACGAGCGGACCGTCGATGTTCAGGTTAACCGGCTGCGCCGCAAGATCGAGCGCGACCCAGCCAACCCGCTGCATTTGCAAACCGCGCGGGGCGCCGGCTACCGCCTGCTGGTCGATCGCTGAAACAGGTTTGCGGGATTACTGCCGCAGGCGTCTATGGGCCTGACCGCGCGGTTTTTGCCGCCGGGACAGTGGCTGGCGGGCAGCGCGCAATCAGGTTGAGTTATCCCGGATCACGCTTGGAAGCACGTTCTAACGGGACATCGCGGCCTTGACCGTCGGGGCTGCGCCGAAAATCTGGGCAGTGACCGAGGTGGCGCCGCTGTTGCTGGTACTGAAGCTGCCGCCACCAATGGCCAGGGTGACATATACCGCGTTCTGGGTGCCGGTCAGGGAGGTATTCTGTGCCCCCGCCTGGAAATTGTAGCGCAAGGTTCCCGTGGACTTGATCACCGCCTTCAGGGTCACGCCATTGATCACCCCCGAAAAAACGAAATCGCCTTGGTTGTTCTTCTTGAAGGAGCCGGATGGAATCGTGACGGCGAAAGTGCCGATATGAAGCGTAACCGGATCGGTAAGGGGATTGGACACGGGCGCGGTGCTGCTCAAGGTGACACTGGTCCCGAGCTGGAAGGCATCCGTGTTTGGCGCGGAGCCGAAGTGGATATTGAGGACGGCGTCGAAGGCGAGGAACGGCACCCCCGGCGGCGGCGGAATGATGCCCACACCAACGGGTTCACTCCCCACCGTGACCGTGGCCGCTTCCACCGCGTTGGTGGCCGTGTCGATTACCGAGACAGTGCCGGGGGCGTCAGAGTTGGTACCTACATTCGCAACATAGACGTGTTTCCCGTCCGGCGTGACGGCGATCCCTTCGGGATCAACCCCCACCGTGATCGTGGCCACCACCGTGTTGCTGGCCGTATCGATCACCGAAACGTTGCCGTCTACAGTGACGCCGACTCCGTTCGCTACATAGACGTGTTTCCCGTCCGGCGTGACGGCGATCCCTTCGGGGCTACCCCCCATTGCGATCGGGGTTCCAACCACCATGTTGGTGGCCGTGTCAATCACCGAAACAGTGTTGGAGGGGTAGGCATTCGCGACATAGACGTGTTTCCCGTCTGGGGTGACGGCGACCGCAAAGGGCTGAGTCCCTACCGTGACCGTGGCTACCACCGTGTTGCTGACCGTATCGATCACCGAGACATTATTGGACACTGAATTCGCGACATAGACGTGTTTCCCGTCTGGGGTGACAGCGATTCCTCCATCCGGTTGAATCCCCACTGCGACCGTCGCCACTACCGTGTTGCTGGTCGTGTCAATCACTGAGACTGTGTTGCCGAACAAATTCGCGACGTAGACGCGGGTCCCATCTGGGTTGACGGCGATCCCTTCGGGATCAACCCCCACCGTGACCGTGGCCACCACCGTGTTGCTGGCCGTATCGATCACCGAAACGGTGTTGGAAAAGTAATTCGCGACATAGACATGTGCCCCGTCCGGGGCAGCGGCGACCGCTCGGGGGTCAGCCCCCACCGTGACCGTGGCTACCACCGTGTTGCTGGCCGTGTCGATCACCGAAACAGTGTCGTCGAACCAATTCGCGACATAGGCGAAGGGCGCGGCCTCCGCTGGCATGGTGATTAAGGCGAGCCCCATCGCGAGCGCGGCGCAGAGGGCCATAGATGCCCGAACTGATGCTGCGCGACTTTCGTTACGATTATTGCTATACATAAAACATACCTCCGCAATTATAGCGGCATTCCATTTTCACGCTCAGCGTATCTCCTTTCCGCTCTCCCTACAAGGCCAAGCCAGTGCTCTTGGAAGCGGCCCCACCGGATTTCGAGCCGCCGCCCCTTCTAGTGCTTTTTCGTGCAATTGCATCAATGATCCGCGTAATCCCACGTCACCAACGATTAGAAGCCCTCAATAGTCTAGTGTGAGCCGAGTTCCAGTTCCGGTATAATAACTGGCTGAACTCGAATATTTTTGAAACGGCAATTAATCGGTCAAAGATTCATTTTTCATAGTCAAGTGTCCATTTGATCGGTGTATTCTCAATTTAATAACCGCCGGTGGAGAGTTATTTGCTGACGCTGTTATCTTAAACAAATAGTTATCCTTACTTAAGATATATCCACCTGGGATATCGACCCATCGATTGCCGCTCAATAAAACGGACTCCACTGTTACATATTCATGGATTGTGTAACTAGCTATGAAGCAGCACGTTTCAATGCCTAATGGTCTTATATCGAACGGACGTAAAACAGTATGAGGTCCACGGCAATTATAACTTATTTCTAACAGACAGTTTTCAATCAGCGTTACACAAGTATTTTCAACACGAATTGTGCAATACTTCTTAGTTCCATCTAATGGACAAACAGTCCTTTCGTCATTTTCATTAAATGAAAGCTTAATCCTTGGAGATTTAAGATCGCAAATTTCCTTATCTCTTTTCTTAATTATTCGATATGAACTTTCAAGTATAACTATCAGCCAAAGAATCATGATCGTTAGTACATATATTGGCCAAGGCCAATCGGGCAACCAGTAAGCAACCGTATATAAGATTGGCCTCTCCGGTACGATCAGTTGATCGCGCACCGTTCCTAAGGAACCGAGAATTGTTAGCGGGACTATCACGAGCCAGTTCCATCCTGGCTTGAGTAATCCGACCCAAATTTTAATTCTCGAACGCATATCTGCGCGCATACAAACTTTTGTTCGCGTATGCCAAGTCCGACATAATCACCCGCGCAAGATCGGACAAAAAACCCTTTCCCGCCGCGCCGCTCGGGGGGAATGCTTCGCCTTTTCCCCACGCCCGGCAATGATATAACGCGACTCGCCCGTCGGGTTTGCCATCGATATGCTGTGTATTACCGCTGACTATGCGGCGTCATTGGGGCCACGCCATGAGCCTTTCCCTTCCCCGCTCATTCGCACAGTCCCGTTCCTGGTGGCGGGCGCTTTGGCGCAAGCTGGCCGCAATCCTGCCCGAGGGCCTTTACGCGAGGGCGCTTCTCATCGTCATCGGGCCGATGGTGATCCTGCAATGCGTGCTCACCTATGTCTTCATGGAGCGGCATTGGCAGCTCGTCACGAGGCGGCTTTCGACCGCCTTGACCCAGGATATCGCGGCGATCGTCGAGCTTCACAAATCCGACCCGGGCCGGGCGAATGATGTGCTCCTCACCCGGATTGCCCAGCAGAGGTTGAAACTGGACGTGGAATTCCTGCCGGAGGGCGACCTGCCGGCCGCGCTGCCAAGACCGTTTTTCTCGATCCTCGATGCCGCCTTGTCGAGAGAAATCCGGCGCCAGATCGGCAAACCGTTCTGGCTCGATACGGTCGGGCGATCGAATTTCATCGAGATCAGGGTCAAGCTCGATGATTCGATCTTGCGCGTCATCGCCCTGCGCGGCGCCGCCTATGCGTCCAATTCCCAAATCTTCCTTTTCTGGATGATCGGCACGTCTTTCGTCTTGATTGTTGCGGCGATTGCCTTTCTGCGCAACCAGATCAAGCCGATCCTCTTGCTCGCCAGCGCGGCGGAAGCGTTCGGAAAGGGGCGCGATCTCGAATTTTATCCGCGCGGCGCGCTGGAAGTGCGCCAGGCGGGCTACGCTTTCATTGAGATGAAACGGAGGATCGAACGGGCGTTCGAGCAACGCACCGCCATGCTGAATGGGGTGAGCCATGATTTGCGCACCATCCTGACAAGGTTCAAGCTTTCGCTCGCCTTGATGGTCGAGACCGACGAGACGCGGGACTTGCTAAAAGATGTCGCGGAAATGCAACGCATGCTGGAAGCGTATCTCGCCTTCGCGCGCGGCGATGCCGGAGAGAGCGCGGCGCAAATCGACATGGCGGAGTTTCTCGAGGATCTGCGACTCGACGCCGAGCGGGCGGGCTTCGATGCCAAAGTCTCGTTTTCGGGTGATCCTTTCGTTACCGTGCGCCCCGACGCGCTCAAGCGCTGTATTGCCAATCTCATTAACAATGCGCAAAGCCACGCAAACCGGATTTCTATCGAGGCGATCAGGGACCGGCGTTTCTTGACGATCCACGTCGACGACGACGGCCCTGGTATTCCGCCCAGCCAGCGCGAGGACGTGTTCCGGCCGTTTTTCCGTCTCGACGCCGCGCGCAACCAGGATGAAGGCGGCACCGGGCTCGGCCTTGCGATCGCCCGCGACATCGCCCGCTCGCATGGCGGCGATATTACCTTGGGCGACAGCAGGGCCGGGGGGCTGCGGGCAACGGTGCGGGTGCCGGTGTGAATGGGCAACGCATATGAGCGCACCCGGCCAAGCCGCCAAAGCTGCCACAAAATCCCTCGCATGCGGGAGCCTTCCACATCCACCTATGAGATATGGTGTGGCCGCGGACGGCAATTCGGGGCATCGTTCGGATTCGGGAGGACCGGGTGGCGCGTGACTTGCCTGGAAAGATCGATAGCTTGCTCGCCTGGCGCGCTGGTGGGCGGCTTCTTGTCGGACGCGAGCGCATCGCCCTGCTCGAAGCCGTGATGGAACACAAGAGCATCACCAAGGCGGCGGAAATAACAGGGTTCAGCTACAAGACCGCATGGGACGCGGTCAACGCGATCAACAATCTTCTGCCGCGCCCGGCGTTCGTCACCCGCACCGGCGGTTCGCATGGTGGTGGCGCCGAAGTCACTAGCGAAGGGCGGCGATTGATCCTGGCCTTCCGCCGTCTCGAGGAAAAACTCGGCCTTATTTCGACGGCGATAACGGCGGAAGGGTTGGAGCATGACCAAGACCTTCTGTTTTGGGGCATCGGTCTGAAACTCAGCGCCCGCAATGCGCTGTTCTGCAAGATTGTTAAAATCACGCCGGCTCCCATCAACGTTGAAGTGAAGCTTGAAGTCTCGCCCGGCCTCGTAATCAGCACGGCCGTTACTAACGCGAGCGTGGATGAACTCGGCCTTGCGCCAGGCCGCTGGTGTGTCGCGATAGTCAATGCCACGTCCATCATGCTTGCGCGAGCCGACGCGGCGCCACGCATCTCGGCGCGTAATAAAATTGCCGGAACCGTGATTCGCCGTGTCGATGACGGCGCCGATAGCGAGGTCACCGTCGATATTGGCGGCGGCAAGACCATCTCAGCCATTGTTACCTGCGCGGGCGCGGACGAGGCCGGGATCAAACTTGGCGCGCAAGTTTTGGCAATTTTCAAGGCCTCCCACGTGATTCTCGCGAGCGATTGAGATAAGATTGTTTGCTCGCGACAAAATCGACAGATCAAATGACTTCTTGCTATCACTGCTTCGTCAATGTCCGAGCCCTCGCCTATGCCACGCCGAGCGCTGCGACCGCGCCCCATAATTCGTCGTAATGGCCGATAACACGGTCTGGCTTCAAACTAGCTACGGGCTCGCGCGAATAGCCGAAGTTGACCGCCACGATCGGAATTCCGGCATTGCGGGCGGCGTCGATATCCATTTTCGAATCGCCGACCATCACGGCCCGGCCGCGATCGCCGCCCGCCCGCGCGACGGTCCGCAATAAGGCCTCGCCATCGGGCTTGCTGACTGCAAACGTATCCTTGCCGCAGATCGCCTGAAAACGGCCGGCGACGCCGAGCGCGGTCAACAGCAGGATGGACGCATGTTCGACCTTGTTGGTGCAGACGGCAAAGGCAAATCCCGCCGCCTCGAAGCGGTCGAGGGCTGCCGCGGCGCCAGGAAACAACACTGTCTCGGCGGCGATGTTGGCCTCGTAATAGGCCATGAAGCCAGCTAGCATTTTTTCCAGGCGGGGCTCGCTCACCGTCATGCCATTGGCCGAAAGGCCGCGTTGGATCAAGACCTTCGCGCCACCGCCGACCATTGCGCGGGCATCCGCCACAGCGACCTTCGCGAGGCCTTCCCGCGCCAGGGTAAAATTCAAGGCAGCGACGAGGTCGCTCGCGGTATCGGCGAGCGTGCCGTCGAGATCGAAGACGAGAAGGGGCGCATGGGGATTCTGCTGCATGGTGCCGGGCTTAGGATGCAAGCGTAGAATGGTCAAGATCGCGAACCAGTTCGCGGCGCGCAGATGGAACCGTAAACGTATTATTAAGGATAAATTCGTTATTCTAAGATCAGCTCAAAATTGCACTTTGGGAACTGGCATCATGAGATGTTCGCATGTCTCCTCGCACCGCATGGTGGTCTTTGTTGGCGGGGCGATGGCCGTGCTCTTGCTGGCGCGGAGCGCCTTGGCCGCCAGCTATGAATTTCTCGCGGCGCCGGAAACCGATCTCAACCGGGTCTATCGCCTCGACCGGGCAACGGGCGAGATTGGCGCCTGCCAATATGGCTTGAAGGAAGCCTCAGTCGGCGTCACGCTCTGTTATCCTCCGGGCGAAGGCGCGGGTCCGCAGGCGTCAAGCGAATATTCCCTCGTCGCCTCCCGCCATGAGCGCGAAGGCGGTATTTTTAGAATCGATCTGCGCACCGGCCTCATGTCGATCTGCTACGTTTTGAACGAAGCCGTCGTCTGCACACCGCAGGCGAAATAAGAGGCTTTGTCCGGTTTCTTTGCGCAATCGTACCAAATTGCTTCACGTGAAACATTTTGGTACGATTTGGGCTGGAAACTTTACAAGCTGTCAGACAGCGGCCTCTCCCAATTTTGTAAGACCGGAATATTACGTGGTCTTTTGCCGCAAAAGCATCGCGCGGCGCGGGCTTGCGCGGCGGCAGACTTAGCACCATCATGACCCGCCGGCGGCGGGGCCGGTTCTTCAACCTCCGTGGGGAACGGCTTAATGAATGACCGGTCCGTTCAAGCGGAAACGATCAGCCAAGCCGTCGTCGTCACCGGAAACGGCAACACTGTCTCGCTGCGCTTTGGCGAAACCGGAATCACGTTGCCGCTGAAGCGCAAGCAGTTCCGGCCGCCGGAACGCCGTCAGATGGCTGCGCCGGGTGCGCTTCCACGCGAGCTCGACTTGCTTGTTCCTGAAGCTGGAAAACTCGATTTTGTTGGCCGCGAAGACCTCCTCTCGGAACTCCGCACTTGGCTCGATGGCGAACCGGACATTTCCGTTCATGCCCTCATCGGCCGCGCGGGGACCGGCAAGACGCGGCTTGCCCTCGAACTCTGCAACGCCATCGACAGCGACTTCGCCGCGAAGGGTCCTTGGATTGCTGGGTTCCTTTCGCCGGGCGATCTCGCTCCTGTCGTCGAGACCCTGGCGACGCATAGTTTTGCGTGGGAACGCCAAACTCTCCTTGTGATCGATTATGCGGCGCAGTGCCACTCCGCCCTAGCGCGCTGGCTTGACCGTCTCGCGTATCAAAAGCTCGCTACAAAATTGCGCTTTCTCCTCCTTGAGCGCGAAGCGCCGGAAAATTTCGGCTGGTGGCACGAGCTGACGGCTCCGAGCCTGCGGGATGAGCAGGCTCGTCTCGACCTGTTTTATGCGCCACGGCCGAGACAGCTTCCGGATCTTTCCGATTTGGAGGAACGGCGCCGCCTGATGACAGCCGCGTTTGCAGCAGCCTCGGTGCTCCGGCCGCCGCCAACGGCCTTGGCCGGTATCCCCGCGGCAGGCGCCGATGCGCATTTCGACGTCCGCCTCGCGGACCACCAATTCGGCAATCCGCTCAATCTGGTCATGGCGGGGGTAATCGCCCGCGACCGCGGCCCGCAAGCCGCGCTCGCGCTGCGCCGTCTCGACGCCGCTCGAAGGCTTGGCGCGCGGGAACTCGACCGCCTCGCCGCGCTGGCGAAAAGCCGGGGGCTCAACGGCAACACAACGCGTAACATTGTGGCGTTCAACGGTCTGGCGGGCGGCTTGCCGCTCGGCCGTTTGCGCCAAAGTCTCGCGGATGAACTTGCAGCCTCGCAACGGATGGCGAACCTCGATGTTTTGGTGCCGGTGCTCGAACAAGAGCTACTTTCGCGCACCGCAGCCGATGTTGCAACACAGCGGCAACGTTTGGGAACGATCCAGCCGGATTTGATCGGAGAGGCCGCGATCATCGAGGCCTTCACCGGCTCGCCCGCAACGGAAGCAGAAGCTGCAAATGCGGTGCGCCGGGCCTATGCGCTTGGCGCGGATAGGGCGGCGCAAGCTCTCGTGCGGCTGGTCCAGGATTTCGGCTATGCGGTGGAAGACAAGAGCGCGACGGAAGCCGAGAGGGCAACTGGCGTGCGGGTCATGGACTGGCTTATCATTCTTGGGCGGGAAATCGAAAACCCCGTTCAGCTTATTCCGCTCGTCGAGGCGCTCCCCCTAGAGACTACGATCCTTCGCGAGGCGGCGGCCGGATTGACCGAGCGGCTTGCCACCTATTTTCGTGAAAAAGCCGCACGCAGCGACGATTTGACTGTTATTGCCAATGCTGCGGTTTCGCTCAACAACCTCGCCAACAGGCTGAGCGATATCGGGCAGCGCGAGAAGGCATTCTCCGCGGCCGAGGAAGCGGTCGGCCTCTACCGCGCCCTGGCCGAGGCCCGCCCGGGCGCCTTCACGCCTGGTTTGCCCATGTCGCTCCACACTTTCGCCAACATGCTGAGCGCTCTCGGCCGGCGCGAGGAGGCGCTCACCGCGGCCGGGGAAGCGGTCGGCCTCTACCGCGCCCTGGCCGAGGCCCGCCCGGACGCCTTCACGACCCATTTGGCCGGTTCGCTCGGCAATCTCGCCAACAGGCTGAGCGCTCTCGGCCGGTGCGAGGACGCCTTGGCCGCGGCCGAAGAATCGGTCCGCCTCTACCGCGTCCTGGCCGAGGCCCGCCCGGACGCCTTCACACCCGATTTGGCCGGTTCTCTCAACACTTTCGCCAACATGCTGAGCGATCTCGGGCGGCGCGAGGACGCGCTCACCGCGGCCGAGGAAGCGGTCCGGCTCCGCCGCGCCCTGGCCGAGGTCCGCCCGGATGCATTCATACCCGACTTGGCACTGTCGCTCAATAATCTCGTCGCAAAGCTGAGCAATCTCAGCAGGCGCGAGGACGCTTTAGCCGCGGCCGAAGAAGCGGTCCGCCTCCGCCGCGCCCTGGCCGATGTGCGCCCAGACGCTTTCACTCCCCTACTCGCCGGGTCGCTCGGCAATCTCGCCAACACGCTGAGCGATCTCGGCCGGCGCGAGGACGCCTTGGCCGCGGCCGAAGAATCGGTCCGCCTCTACCGCGTCCTGTCCGGGGCCCGCCCGGACGCCTTCACACCCGATTTGGCCATATCGCTTGGGGCTTTGGGATCCGTATATAGACAAGGCAATCCGGACCTCGCACTATTGGCATGGCAGGAAGGAATCGAGCGCTTAACTCCCATGTTTGTGGCCATCCCAGCAGCCGTCCAGCGTTTAATGTCTAACCTTGTAAACGAATATGTCACGCAATGCGCGGCGCTCGGCAAGAAGCCCGATTGGGCCCTGCTCGCGCCTGTGGTGGAGGTATTTCAAAGGCTCAACGCCAAGGGAGGAAAATCATGATTTCCAATGGCGACGACCGGTCGGTCAAAGCGGGGAACATCACAGGAAGCGTCGTCACGACCGGGGAAAAAAATTTGGTTTCAGCGCACATCCAACAGATCGTGCTGCCGCCACCCGATACGGTCGATGTGAGAGCGGAATTGGCCGCTCTTCGGGAGCTCGTGTCCACGCTGAACCTGCAAGATCGCGGCAAGTTCAACCGCGCCATTGAAGACGCCAGAGAGGAAACCGGCAAGGCCGATCCAGATAAGGAGGAAGTGGCGGGCGCCCTCGGGCGGATCGTCAAATATGCCAAAGTCGCGGATGATTTCGACGAGCATGCAACAAAACTGCTGCCGCATATCGCGGCACTCGGGTCGTGGCTCGGCACGGCCGGCTATGCCCTTCTGAAGCTGGCCGGGATCGCGCCCTGATTTTCTTTTGAAGGCCCGGACAGCCCGCCCGGACCGTGCTAGCGAGGGGCATCGGTCCACGCCCAAGAGGTCCCGCGTGCTTGCCATCCGCCTTGCCAAGATTTTCTGCATTGCCGCCATCGCGCTCTACGTGGGGCTGGTCGCGTTTGGGAATCTGACCGACTACTGGACCAATTTCCGGTTTGTGACCGAAGTGCTCGACATGGACGATGTCCCCGCCGCGTCCGCCATCCATTGGCGCGCGATAACGGCGCCGGTGCTCCATCATGCGGGCTATATTCTGATCATCGTGGCGGAGGCCGCCACGGCTGCGCTTTGCGCGCTCGGCGCCCTGGCGATGGCAAGGCAAGTTCGGGCCGCGGCGCCGGCGTTCCAGCACGCCAAGAGCATGGCGGTGGCTGGGCTGACGCTCGGGTTCCTGCTCTACGAAGGCGGATTCGTGGCGGTTGGCGGCGAGTGGTTCGGCATGTGGCAGGCGCGGGATCTTGATGCCGTGCAGAGCGCTTTCCGGGTCGTGATAACCATGCTCGGCGTGCTGATTTTCGTCTCCCTCAAGGACGAGGATCTGGCGTGAACGGCTGGCTTTTGGCAGGCGTTGTTCCGAACGGAAATAGCAACACTCTGCCGCG
This sequence comes from Methylocella sp., assembly GCA_036560885.1. Lineage (GTDB taxonomy): Bacteria > Pseudomonadota > Alphaproteobacteria > Rhizobiales > Beijerinckiaceae > Methylocapsa. The sequence goes on along the minus strand of DATBQJ010000196.1, from coordinate 22,083 downwards.
TAAAGTCATTCCTTGAGCCGGGCGGCACTGGGATCGAAGTCGCGCGGCGCCACCGCCGCGCCGGAATCGCGAAACAAATTGACGATCGGATAGCGCCTGTCGCGGCCAAAATTCTTCCTTGTCACCTTGACGCCGGGGGCGGACTGGCGCCGCTTATATTCGGCAAGATACAGAAGCCTCTCGATCTTCCGCACGGTTTCGAGATCGTGACCTTGGGCCACGACATCGGCAACGCGCATTTCTTTTTCGACAAGCGCTTCGAGAATCGCATCGAACAGCTCATATGGCGGCAGCGAGTCTTGATCTTTTTGGTTTTCCCGCAATTCGGCGGACGGCGGTTTGGTCAGGATGTTTGGCGCGATCACCGCACCGTCTGGTCCAAGCGCGCCCTTGGGCTTCCAGCGGTTGCGGAGCTCCGCGAGCCGGAAAACCTCCATCTTGTAAAGGTCCTTGATGGGATTGAACCCGCCGTTCATATCGCCATAGATTGTCGCATAGCCGACCGACATTTCCGATTTGTTGCCGGTTGTCACGAGCATCAACCCAAATTTGTTGGAAATCGCCATCAATAGCGTGCCACGCGCGCGGCTTTGGATATTTTCCTCGGTGATATCCGCATTGCTGCCCTTAAATATTGGCGCAAGGACCTTTTCAAAACCTTCGACCGCCGGCGCGATTGGGAGAATATCGTAGCGAATATTAAGCGCCCGCGCGCACGCTTCGGCGTCCCTCAGCGATTCGTTCGAGGTAAAACGGTAGGGCAGCATGACGCAATGGACGCGCTCGGGTCCAAGCGCATCAACCGCGATTGCCGCGCAAAGCGCGGAATCGATTCCCCCCGAAAGGCCCATGACGACACCGGGAAAACCATTTTTGTTCACATAATCGCGCAGGCCGAGGACACAGGCAGCGTAATCGGCTTCGTCGCGCTCCTCGATGACGCAACATGGTCCCTCGACGCAAACAAACCCCTTTGTGCCACGCTCCCAAACCGTCTTCGCGACGGCGGCCGAAAAAGCCGGAAGCTGGAACGCGCGCGTGCCATCGCCATTGAGGCCGAAGGATGCGCCATCGAAGACAAGCTCGTCCTGGCCGCCGAACTGATTGAGATAAATGAGCGGCAATTTGCACTCGGCAACCCGCGCGGCGGCGATTGAAAACCGCTCGTCCGTCTTGCCGCGCCAGTAAGGTGAACCGTTGGGAACAAGAAGAATTTCGCTCCTCGCAGCGGCGAGGCATGCGGTGGGGCCTGGTCCCCAAATATCCTCGCAAATGGGGATGCCGATACGCACGCCGTTGAAGGAGACAGGCCCCGGCATCGGCCCCGAAGTGAACACCCGCTTTTCGTCGAACACCCCATAATTCGGCAAGTCGGTCTTGAAGCGAACCGCCGCGATGCGGCCTTTGTCGAGGAGAGCGTAGGCGTTGTAGCAATGCCCGTTTTCGCCCCATGGCAGCCCTACGAGGATCGCCGGGCCGCCATCGGCCGTTTCAGCCGCGATCTCCTCGCAGGCGGTGCGGCAGGCCTCCAGAAACGCCGGCTTCAAGACGAGGTCTTCTGGCGGATAGCCCGCGACGAAGAGTTCGGAAAACATCACAAGATTGGCGGCAAAGGCAGCCGCCTCGGCACGCGCGGCACGCAGCCGCGCGACATTGCCCGCGATGTCGCCGACCGTGCAGTCGATTTGCGCGAGGCCAATGACGAGGTGGTTCGCGGGGGCATTCTGGCGCGTCGGCATAAAGGGACCTCGTCTGGCGGCCCCGTCCGCCGTCAGGCTTCACTCCGCGGCATCGGCGCGGCCGCGTTCGATCCGTTCTGCCTTGAGCAGCTCGGCGACGAGAAACGCCACTTCAATTGCCTGCTCGGCATTGAGCCTTGGATCGCAATACGTATGGTAACGGTCATGCAGGTCCGCTTCCGAAATGGCCCGCGCGCCGCCGGTGCATTCGGTGACATTCTTGCCGGTCATTTCGAGATGGACGCCGCCGGCGTAAGTGCCCTCCGCCCGGTGGATCGAAAAAAACGTGCGGATCTCGCCCACGATCTTGTCGAACGGCCGGGTCTTATAGCCGCTCGCCGCCTTGACCGTATTGCCGTGCATCGGATCACACGACCAAACGACGGTGCGCGCTTCCCTTTTTACGGCGCGGATCAGTCCCGGCAGACGATCGGCCGCCTTGCCGGCGCCAAACCGGCAAATCAGGGTGAGACGGCCGGGTTCGTTTGCCGGATTGAGAATGTCGATGAGCCGCAGCAAGTCGTCCGGCGAAAGAGTGGGGCCGCATTTGAGCCCAAGCGGGTTTTTGACGCCGCGCGCATATTCCACGTGAGCATTGCCCGGATGGCGGGTGCGGTCGCCGATCCAGAGCATATGACCCGAAGTTGCATAATGATCGCCAGTCGTCGAATCGATCCGGGTCAGAGCTTCTTCATAGCCGAGCAGCAAAGCCTCGTGCGAGGTATAAAAATCGGTCTGACGCAATTCCTGATGCGCCTCGGGATCGAGGCCAATCGCGCGCATAAACCCGAGCGTCTCGGTGATCCGGGAGGCCAGCTCCTCATAGCGGGCGGACTGCGGGCTGTCCTTGATGAAGCCGAGCATCCAGCCATGCGCGTTTTCGAGATTGGCATAGCCGCCGGTGGCAAAAGCGCGCAGCAGGTTCAAGGTTGCCGCCGACTGCCGGTAGGCCATCAGCTGGCGCGCGGGGTCGGGCGCGCGGGCCCGGGGGTCAAACGCGAGATCGTTCACGATATCGCCGCGATAGCTCGGCAGCTCGACGCCGCCAGCGAATTCAGTCGGGAGCGAGCGCGGCTTTGCGAATTGACCGGCGATGCGGCCGAGCTTCACCACTGGCAAAGCGGCGGCGAACGTCGTGACGACGGCCATTTGCAGGAACACCCGGAAAAAATCCCGGATATTGTCGGCGGCGTGTTCGGCAAAACTCTCGGCGCAGTCGCCGCCTTGCAAAAGGAAAGCCTCGCCGGCAGCGACCTTGCCCAGAATACGTTTCAGTTTGCGCGCCTCGCCCGCGAAAACCAGCGGCGGAAAGCCCGCGAGCTGACGCTCGACCTCGGCCAGCGCCACCTGGTCGGCATAATCCGGCACTTGCTCGATTGGTTTGCGTCTCCAGCTCGACGGTGACCAAGGATCCATCGGCAATTCCTCTTTAGCTCCCGAGGCGGGCGCCCCAAGCTTTCAAGCTCCAACATGCCATATACAGAGGTTTTTGAAAATGGAACATGGAAACGGCCACACGGCTCGGAAGGTAGCTTAACGCTGATTTTGCATTCGACATCCCTTCCAACCCGAGTTGGAAACCTGTCCTTTAAACGTAGCGCAAAGTGGTGAACATACCCGCGTCCAGGTGGTAAAGCAGATGGCAATGGAAAGCCCACAAGCCCGGGTTGTTCGCATCGAATGCGATGACAACGCGTGTCCCGGGCGTTACCAGCACGGTATCCCGCACCGCCCCAGAAAGCCGCTCGCCGTCGATTTCCACCACCTGAAACTCGTGCCCGTGAAGATGCATCGGGTGAGGCATAAGCGTTTTATTCTTGATTGCCAGCTCGACGCGCTCGCCTTCTGAAATGGGCAGCGGCGGGACATCCTCGTTCCAGGCGACGCCATTGATCGACCAGATATAGCCTTGCATGTTTCCAGTCAGGTCGAGCTGATGGACACGGTCCGCCTTTCGCGCTGTCAGCGGCTTGGCGGCGCGCAGCCGGCGCTCCAGATCGAGGGTGAGTGCGGGCGACGGCATTGGCGCGATTTCTGGAACATGGGTCACCGGGGCACGCCCCGCAAGCAGAATTACGCCGGTCTGTCTGCGCTCGCCTTCAAGAATCGCAAGCACCGGATATGCGGCTGGGACGTGCGGAATTGCGATGCGGATATCAAGACGTTGGGCGACAGCAATTGGAAAGCGCTGTCCCGCAACCGGATGGACCCTGAACCCGTCAACCGCGATGAGTTCGCCGCTGAGGGCGCCAAGATCGACGTGATACGCACTCATCGACGAGCTATTGATGACTCGCAGCAGAATTGACCCTCCGGGTTCAACCCGGATCACCTCAGGATCAGCGAGCGTGCGGTCGTTGGCCAGGAAGGCGTCATATTTCACGTCGTTCAGATCGGGCCCCGCCGTTGCGCCGCCATTGGCCATTCCGGTCATCGCTGGCTTTGCAGACATAGTATCGACTGGAGGCTGCTCCATCCCGCTGGGGACATCGGCGCTAGACATCTTGGACGTCATATCAGGCATTCCGCTTCGTTTCCGCAATCCCTCGTAGATCTGTTCGGGCGGAGTGAAGCTGAAATCGGCCAGCATGATCACCACTTCCTGTTGATCCGGCGGGTCGCGCCCGTCGCGAATGATAAGCGGCGCCGCGAGGAGCTGCTGCTCTTGGAGGCCCTGATGCGAATGCATCCAGAACGTGCCGCCGAAGCGCAGCGGAAAATCAATCTCGGAGCTGGCACCGGGCGGGATCGGCGGCCCGGAGACGCCAGGGACGCCATCCTGCTGCCAGGGAGGCGTCATTCCATGCCAATGGATGAGAGTTGGCACATCGAGCTCATTGTCGACCCGAACCCGGAACTGCTTTCCCACTTCTGTGACAATGCCAGCTGTGCCATCCGGCTGCCGAATTCCGAGCACCGAGGCCGGCCTTCCATTCACTTCGATGCGGCGCCGCTGGACGCGGAGGATCGTCACGGGCTTTGTTTCTTCCCCAGTGGACGCTGGGGCCGGCTGCGCCCAAGGGCGACGGGGCGCGGTTACACAGGCGGCAACAGCGGAGAGCATGGCGGATCGGCGTGATAACATCACAGTCAGCTCCTCAGAAGTTCGTTCTTACACGGTGAAAGCCGGGTGCACGTCGCGAAGGTCGTCGATGCGCGGGTAAGAATTTCGATAAAGGTACATCTTGGTTTCGCAAGCCTCTAGGGTGATCGCAAAATCGGCCGGTTATCGACCCAAAGCTCAATCGACGATTTTACGTAGGTTTGTTACGTTCTCTATTTTGTAACGTGACAGCGCCTTGTGGAATCATTGCTCCAACTTTTACAGAATGGACGACGTTTGCGCAAACCTTGTGGGAAAGGCGCGACTTCATGAAGAAAAATTTGGCCTGTTCGGCAGCTTTAGGGGCGTGGAATTATCTCAGTCGCGTGAGACTAATGGCCACAGAGGCTTCGATATTTCGAACACACCAAATCAAGGTAAAACGAAACTCGAACCGCCGCCCATCTGGTGAATGCTCGTTTGGGCCCGCAGCTTGATCAGGGATGGCGTCGTGCTTGAAAGTTTATCAAACTTATTTGCCGGCCCCCACGTTTGGTTGCCGAATTTGCTGGCGTTCGTGTTGCCGGCCTGCCTCATCATCATAGTATTTATTTTGGATAAGCGTGGTCGTAGGCGAGCGAACAGTGACGAAGACCGCCCTGCTCCCGCACCGCATGCCACTAAATTGATACAGCCAACTCTCGCGGACCACATACCGCTGCAGCGCCGCAAGAGCCCCGCGCGTACAATTGGCATCGCCTCGGCGATCTGGGCAGGTTCAATTTTCCTCAGCCGCATCATGGGCCTGGTGCGTGAGCAGATCATAGGCCGCACGCTGGGAGCCAGCCGAGAGGCAGATCTTTACTTCGCCAGCTTTACGCTTCCGGACTTCTTGAACTATCTCCTCGCAGCTGGGGCTCTGTCTATCGTTTTCATACCGATTTTCCTTGAGCACCTCGAACGCGGTGACGAGGAAGGCGGGTGGCTAGCGTTCAGCGTCATCGCGAATTTCATCCTCGTGGTGGGCAGCATCGCGATCGCTCTGCTCATGGTTTTCGCACGGCCGTTGATGGGCCTAGTGGCGCCCGGATTTACGAATCCAGGCGAGGTGGACACGCTGGTCCGGCTGATACGGATCATTTTGCCGGCGCAATTCTTTCTTGTGGTCGGAGGATTATTGTCAGCAGCGCTACAGGCCAAGGACCTACATCTTCTGCCGGCAATGGCACCGCTCGTTTATTCGGCGGGTATAATCATAGGCGGACTGCTCGGAGCACACTATGGCGGAATGGGAGCCGATGGATTTGCATGGGGTGTGCTGGCCGGTTCCGCGATAGGGCCATTTGCGCTGCCACTCTATGGCTGCCTCAGGGCTCGAATGCGTTGGTACCCGCTCCTTTCCTTCCGGAACGCGGACCTGCGGCATTACCTCTGGCTTTCATTTCCGATCATGATGGGATTTTCAATCGTGGTGGTCGATGAGTGGATTGTCAAAAATCAAGCCTCATATCTTTCGGACGGTGTCCTATCATATCTGCAGTACGGTCGAACCCTGATGAAAGTGCCAATAGGCGTGTTTGGCATGGCGGCGGGGGTGGCGGCCTACCCCACGATTAGTCGTATGGTCACGGCCGGCGATGTGGTCGAGGCCTACAGTGTGTTGTGTCATGCGGTACGGCTGATGCTTGTTGCAACGTTCGCGGCGCAGATCTGCATGACACTGGCTGGGTTCGAAGCCGCCTACTTAGTCTGGGGTCTGTTCGCCAGCCGATTCAGCGTAGCGGACGCACAGGCAACCGGAACCATCCTTGCCTTCCTCTGTCTAGGTCTTGGCGGCTGGGCTGCGCAGACCCTGATCAGTCGCGGTTTCTACGCTTTGGGAAGCACATGGCTGCCAACGATCGCCGGCACGCTGGTGGCATTCCTCGCGGTGCCTCTCTATGTCGTCCTGCGTCATCAATGGGGCGCCATTGGACTGGCGATCGCCAGCTCTGTAGCGATCTTGGTCTATGTACTCCTGCTCGGCTGGTTGCAGCGTCGTCGCTTCGAGCACGAGGCTGCTGCGAAGGGCGGCACTCTCCGCGGTGTGCCAGGTATGCTTAAGGCCGCAGCGCGTTTGGCCCTGGCAGCGGCGATCGCGATCGGTGTGGGATTAGGGGTGCGGATTTTTCTCTTTCATTTCTTGCCGGGCATGCATCTCGGTGTGACAGTAATGCGCGCTTCCATACTGTGCGCAATTGGAGTCAGCATTTATGTCGTTTTGGCCCGACTTTTTGGCATTAGCGAATTAACTGAGTTGACATTCCTGGTGATGCGTAGGCTTAGATTGCAGGCGCCAAAGTGATGGACACAAGCTCCAATGTGTAGGTTGGGTTTCTATGACGCCGCAAACAATGCGGCCGCTTGCCACGACGCATTTTCAATAATGACCGACATTGGCCTGCGTCTTACGCCACCCGCGCCGTCTGCGGCTTCGTGACTTGATATCCGATTCCAAGGAGGGCGAACCAAAAGGGAGCGACATAGAGAGCGACCCGAGTGCCATCATCCAAGCTAAGGAGTATCGCGACCAGCACGAGGAACGCCACCACGAACCAATTCGTATAAGGCGAGCCAGGCATGCGGTATGGGACCGCCCGTACCGCGCCGGCCGCGACAGCCTTGCGGTAACCCAGGTGAGCAATGACGATCAGGACCCAAGTCCACAGCGATCCCAACAGCGATATGCTGGTCACGTAAACGAAAACCCGCTCCGGAACGATGTAGTTGAGAGCCACACCTATCAGCATAATCGTCGCTGACGCGGTGACGCCAGCGGCAGGTACTTTGCGGCTGTTAACCTTGCCGAATGTTTGCGGAGCCTGCCCAACCCGGGCCAAGCTATAGAGCATACGCCCGGTGCTGAAGATCCCGCTGTTGCACGACGACGCCGCGGCCGTGATTACAACGAAGTTGATGATCCCCGCTCCAACTGGAATTCCTAACTTTTCGAAGACTAAGACGAACGGGCTTATATCTGGATCCAATTGGTTCCAGGCGACGAGAGACATGATGATCAGCAAAGCGCCGATATAAAGGACCAGCATCCAGTAAATAACGCTATTGATCGCATGGGGAAGTACCTTCTCCGGGTTCTCTGTTTCTCCCGCGGACACGCCAATCAGTTCCAAGCCTTCGTAGGCAAACATAACCATCTGCAGCGGTAAAAGCACACCGAGTACCCCGAAGGGAAAAAAGCCGCCCTGCGTCCAAAGGTTAGAGAAGCTTGCCAATTTTCCGAGATCGCCAAAATTGAACACTATGACTGCTAAGCCAATAACTATGACTGCGACGATAGTGACCACCTTGATCAGCGCAAACCAGAACTCGATTTCCCCGAAGTGCGTCACCTCGATCAGGTTTGCGGAATACAGGAGGCCCAGGGTTATCAGAGCCGGGATCCATTGGGGAACTCCAGGAAGCCAGTAATGCACGTAGACACCCACAGCGGTGATCTCCGCCATGCCAATGACCACCCACATGAACCAGTAGGACCAACCAGTCATGAATCCGGCCCATGGTCCGATGAACTCTTCCGCATAAGCGGCAAAGGATCCAGATACTGGCCGGTAGAGCAGCAGTTCGCCAAGGGCGCGCATAATGAAGAACATGACCAATCCACCAATGGCGTAGGAAACCACCAACCCCGGACCGGCCTTCTGGATCGCCGTGGCCGAACCGAGAAATAACCCGACACCGATCGTTCCGCCGATAGCGATCATTTGGACGTGCCGGCCCTTGAGCCCGCGGTGGAGGTCTTCTAGCGCTTCCTGTTGGTGCAGCGGCTTCCTCACATGGCTCTCAGCCATGATTCACTCTCCATTGGATTTCGAGCTAGGCGTCGCCAGAAGCGAGAGCCAGGCAAGGAACCTTGTTGATCCACTACGAAAATGACGGACACAAATACGAAATTATGGCCTAGTCCGCTTGATCCAACTCAGAAGAAAACTTTCCGCTGCTGGAACCTGCGCCTTGCGCTAAAGCGGACGGAAATACAAGCTCTCCTAATGTTTAAAGCGAACTCTCACCCCGCCGGGTGCTGAGAATAGGATCTGGCATTTCCGTAGAAGACAGTCACTCCCCATTCCGGCTAAAGACCTTGGCTTGCATAAGCGGATGCACAAACGGCTTTAAGCTAATTTTAGCGTCTCAGTGGGCCAGCAATTGGCAGCGGGACGATTGACCGAGGAGATCGCGCGTCACCCCGCCCAAAATCCACTCCCGCAGCTTTCCGTGGCCGAAGGCGCCGGCGACGATGAGGTCGGCGCCTTCCTGCTTTGCGAGCGCTTCAAGCTGGATGGCAGGGCTGTCGCGCAAGGGTTCAACCTTCGCCGCACCACTCACACCATGATTGGCGAGCCATGTAACAACATCATCGACATGGCGCTGCGCGTCCGCAGAATTATGATCCTCGTCGATTTCGCAAACAATCACATGCTGAGATTTTTTCAGGAGCGGCAAGGCGTCGAGTACCGCGCGCCGGGCTTCGCGCGTATCCTTCCAGCCGACGACGACTCGTTCAGCCTGCAACGTCTGGACACGAAGCGGGACAATGAGAAGCGGGCGGCCGGTGCGCGCGATCAAATCGCTCGGATTGATCTGCGCATTCGGTTCCTGCGTTTCGTCGCTTGCTGTATTTCCAATCACCAACAGATCGGCGGCGCGGCACTGGTCGGCGATATAAGGAACCGGATCTTCGAGCGAAGACCGCCATTCGAGCTGCTTTGCTCGACCTCTGAGCGCAGTCCGGAAACGTTCTTCAGCCTGTTCCAAACGCTGCTTGATTGCCGCCCGGTTGGCCTCCATTTGCCCGAGGTCCTCCGCGACGAAACTTGCCGCTTCTAAGTCGGTCGTATAGTAGACCGGCTCCATCTGAGCAGCGACGCCAATGACCCGTGCAGTGAACCACTCCGCGAGATCGCCGACGACGCTGAGCCGCGCGTCATTTTTTTGTTCCAGATCGAGATGAACCATCAGTGTGGCATAGGACATGATTACCTCACGTAGCGACGGTTTCATTCAGCCCGCCGCTCATCGCTGTGCTAACCAATACTCGCCGTCGATCCTCTTAAAACTCAGGCTTGCTCTTACGGTTCGGTGTCGTTACCGGGCTAAGCGTCGGCGCACATACCAAATGAAAAAGCGAAGATCCAAGGCGCCCTGTGCATTGCTTTTGTCCTCAATGAGCGGCGAGGATAGTTAAAGTATTAACCGATGAAAACAAATGGTGGCCTTATCCGTCGGATTACGCAATGCCAATTGCTAAGGGCCTGCCTTGCAAACGTCCGCTTAGGCTACCAAGCAGAAATTTAAACTGGAACACTACCGGACACGCTACCCTTCGTCGAGTGGCCCGCATTCCGGTCCTTCCGGACCAGCGACCTCGCGCATAAACCGCGCGGTGCGCGTGCGCATGGTGACGAGTTCCTCTGCCGAGGTTGGATGCAGCGCCATGGTCGCGTCGAAATCGGCCTTTTTGGCACCCATTTTCACGGCAATTCCCAAAAGCTGCGCCATTTCGCTCGCATCCTCGCCGAGAATATGCACGCCGAGCACGCGGTCCGTCGCGCCATCGGCGACGATCTTCATCAAGGTTTTCTCCCTCCGGCCGGAGAGGGCAGCCTTCAACGGACGAAAGCTCGCAAGATAAATATCGACGCAATCGAATTTCGCGCGCGCCTCTGCCTCCGTCAGTCCGACGCAGCCGAGTTCCGGGGTCGAGAAAACGGCGGTCGGAATATTGCTGTGCACGACGGCCTCCGGCTTGCCTCCGAAAACCGTGTCGGCAAAAGCGTGCCCCTCGCGAATGGCGACAGGCGTCAGGGCGACCCTGTTGGTGACATCGCCGACGGCATAGATCGACTCGATATTTGTTTTCGAGAAACGATCGACGTTCACCGCCCCCAGGCCGTCGCATTCGACGCCAGCTTTTTCCAAACCAAGTCCCGCTGTGTTTGGCCTGCGGCCAGTCGCGATCATCACCTGATCGGCTTCGATGCGTGTGCCCTTCGTCAAACTCACGTGGTATCCCGTCGGCGTCTTTTCAATGCGCGTGGGCATCATGCCGAAGTTGAGCTTGACGCCGGCCTGCGCGAGCGCATCGCGCACGCCGATACGCATATCCTCGTCAAACCCACGCAACAGATTTTCGCCCCGCGTGGCAAGGGACACTTCGGTGCCAAGCCGCGCGAAAACGCACGCGAATTCCACCGCGATATAGCCGCCGCCGATAATCAGCATACGCCTTGGCAATTCCGGGAGATCGAACACTTCGTTTGAGGTGATCACATATTCGCGCCCCGGAATGTTGGGTTCGAGAATCGGCGCGGCCCCGGTACTGATAAGGATAATTCGCGCGCTCGCCTTGCGACCATCAGCGATAAGACGCACGCTGTGAGCATCCTCGACTTCCGCGCGGCTGTCTTCGATTGCGATATCCGCTGTTTCGAGATTGGCGCGATAGATCGCGGAAAGGCGGGAGATTTCCTTTTCCTTTGCGGCGACAAGTTTTTGCCAGTCAAAGGAAGGTTCGGCAAGGCGCCAGCCAAACCCGGCTGCGTCCTCAAAATGGTCCTTGTACCGGCTGGCATAGACCATGAGCTTCTTCGGCACGCAGCCCCGGATCACGCAAGTTCCGCCAATGCGGAATTCCTCAGCGATCATGACTTTGGCGCCATGCGCCGCCGCGATCCGGGCGGCGCGCACGCCACCAGATCCCGCGCCGATCACGAAGAGATCGACATCGTAACCGGCCATCCCACACTCCCCACAAGATTGCCTGACTGCGCCGCCGCCGGTCAGCGTGCCTCCTCATTAACTCCCAATGAATTAAGAATGGAAGCGGGGTCAGCGGCAGTGATACGTCGTACTAAACGCGCGCGGACGGCAGCCGTTGCCTCCGGGAAGCCGCGGCATCGATTTTTTAAAATACCCGCCAAGGGCTGCATGTGCGTGGAAGATGCGACAAATTTTGAGCCGCGAATTCTCCGCACCAGTTCCGACACAGGCTCGCCATATTTGGTACTTTATTTGGTGAATGATAGGCGAATGACAGAGACCGCAATGGTTGATGATTCGTCAATGAGGGGGAGGTTAAGAGCGCGTTACGGAGCGTTAACCGTTAGCCGCAAGAGTCCGCTAAAATCACAGCTATCCACGTAACAGCTACCCACAAAAATGAGATCGCTTCAGTATCGGTGAGGTCGCCGCAATATCGATGTGCGACGCCTCGCAAGCTAAGGCCAGTTCCGTCCAGCCAGAACCGCGAGATTTCATTTGCGAAAATCGCTCCGCCACTCGGCACCCATCAGATATGCCTGTCTCATTGCCGCAACCGGAGTCGCGGCGCTCGTATCGAGCATCGTTGTTCCTTCCTCGACCGAGACGGCGGCCGCCAATGGCGACACCCGCACGTTGAACCTTTATCATTCCCATACTGGCGAATCGATTCAGGCCACCTTCCGCGTCAACGGCTCTTATGATCCGGCGGTACTCGAAAAGCTCAATTGGTTCCTGCGCGATTGGCGGAATAACGATCCCACCCGGATGGATCCGCGCCTGTTTGATGTGGTTTGGGAAGCCTACCGGACTGCCGGGGCAACCCAGCCCATCGTGATCGTTTCGGCTTACCGCTCGCCGCAAACCAACGCGATGCTGCGCCGCCGCTCGCACGGCGTTGCCGAACACTCGCAGCATATACTGGGCAGGGCGATGGATACGACCATGCCCGGCATGCCGATGGAAAGAATTCGCGAAATCGGCATGCGCCTGCAACGCGGTGGCGTAGGCTGGTATCCGAGTTCAAATTTCGTCCATCTTGACGTCGGCGGTGTCCGGGCTTGGCCGCGCATGAGCTACGATCAACTCGTGCGGCTTTTCCCCGATGGCAAGACGGTTCATCTTGCCGCGGACGGGCGCACACTCCCCCGCTATCAGGAGGCCCGCGCCGAAATCGCCTCGCGCGGGGGCGTGATGTCCGATGTGCCGCAGGCCGGGCCATCGGGGGGATTGTTCGCCTGGCTGTTTGGCAAACATGAAGACGAGGACGAAACCATTGCGGCCGGGCCGCAATCTGCTCCGCCGCGCACGCGCCATGGCCGGACCGAGGTCGCCGCGCTTCGCATGAATGACGAAAGCCCGGCTGGCGCGGCGCCCGCAAATCCTGCAGCGCCCGCCGATCATGGCAAGGCAGGGGCGGCAACTTTCACGCTGGCCTCGGCGCCAAGCAAAGATTTGCCCCAAAACGAGCCAAGCGCGATTGCAACGGAGCGGACACGTGTCGCGGATTTGGGCTCTGCTCCAAGTTTGCGCGGCGTCGGCGCCGCCATCGAGCAAGGCCACGATGAGCGGCAAGAGCGGGATGCTGAGACGGCGGACAGCTTGAAAGAGAAGGTTGGCAATCGCGCCGTATCCGCAGCAACAGCGCCCCTTCCGCCGCCGCGTCCAGCGCTGCCCGGCGACGTCGCGGTCGCCTTCGCCGATATGCCCACTCCGCCCGCGCGGCCGGCCTCGCTCACACGCGTGGCCGCGCGCACGCCCGCTCACACGCTAGGCGAAGGCACCGATCAGCTTGTCAAGAACGATCCGGCTAATGATGCAGTCACCGCATCAACTGCAAATTCGCCGTTGGCACGCGCGGCAAATCTCCCCGTTGTGATTACCCAAGGACCCAAGGATCGCGCCAGCGTACCAAAGCGAGTGCTTGCGTTCGCATCAGAGACTGCGGTGGAAGATCTCCGCGGAGTGGTGCCAGACAGGACCCGGGGCAACACAATGAGCCAACCGGTTACGCAACCGCCGATCGCAGCGGCGCGCCCCGGCCCGGCCAAGATTCGTGGTTTCGCCAGCGATATTTCAACCGCAAGTTTCCCGGCGCCGTCGATCCTTGGACAATCCTTCACCGGCCTGCGCAAGGCGGCCCGCGCCATTCCCGATGCGCTTTCAAACAGGGCTTCGGCAGATTATGTCGCGGCTTTCAGGACCACGCCAAGCGATCCCGACTGCGGCCATTTCACCGGGCCGGCGGCCAAACCCCTCGCGCTCGCGCAGGGCTTTGTTCGCATCGCGGAAAGCCCCGTGCCGCTTCGCAAAAACTGAACCTGAAAAATCGTACCGCTACACGAGACTATCCCGACGCCGTGGAGTCATTGCTGGCTGCTTGAGCGCGAACCGGAACGGCCCTTCATCCACCACGACGCGCCCCTTCCGGCCGCCTCTCAATTGTCCAAAAAGCTGCGCAGCTTGCGAGAGCGCGAAGGGTGTTTCAGCTTGCGGAGCGCCTTGGCTTCGATCTGGCGAATGCGTTCGCGCGTCACCGAGAATTGCTGGCCGACTTCTTCAAGCGTATGGTCGGTGTTCATGCCGATCCCGAAGCGCATCCGCAACACGCGCTCCTCGCGCGGCGTCAAGGAGGCGAGCACGCGGGTTGTTGTCTCGCGAAGATTCGATTGGATCGCGGCGTCGATTGGCAGAACGGCATTTTTGTCCTCGATGAAATCGCCAAGATGGGAATCCTCCTCATCGCCGATTGGGGTTTCGAGTGAGACCGGCTCCTTGGCGATCTTCAAGACCTTGCGCACTTTCTCAAGCGGCATAGCGAGTTTTTCCGCAAGCTCTTCGGGCGTCGGCTCGCGGCCGATCTCATGCAGCATCTGACGCGAGGTCCGTACGATCTTGTTGATTGTCTCGATCATATGCACCGGGATGCGGATGGTGCGCGCCTGATCGGCGATCGAACGGGTGATCGCCTGTCTTATCCACCAGGTTGCATAGGTCGAGAATTTATAGCCGCGCCTATATTCAAATTTATCGACGGCCTTCATCAGGCCGATATTGCCCTCTTGAATCAAATCCAGGAACTGCAAGCCGCGATTGGTGTATTTCTTGGCGATCGAAATCACCAGGCGGAGGTTTGCCTCCACCATTTCCTTCTTGGCTTGACGCGCCTCTCGCTCGCCCTTTTGAACGAGATGGACGATTCGGCGAAATTCCTGTATTTCAAGTCCCGTCTCGGTCGCGAGCCCGTGAATTTCCGCAAGCAGCTCCTTAATCTGCTCCTTTGCGCGGGCAACGAAATCCTTCCAGCCGCGGCCGCCGAGTTTTGATACTCGCAAAAGCCATTTCGGGTCGAGCTCCGAATTCTGGTAATTTTTGAGAAAATCCTCGCGCCGGACTCCCGAACCCTCGGCTAGCCGCAGCAATCTTGTCTCATGTCCAATCAGGCGCCTGTTGATGTCGTAAAGCTGATCGACCAGCGCCTCGATCCGGTTCGGATTGAGCGAAAGCGATTTGACGTAGGTGACGATTTCCTTCTTGAGCGTTTTGTATTTGCGCTCTTGGGACGGGGTCAGGGTTTCGTTCTTGAGCTTATTGACGACGTTTTGATCTTGCAGACGCCGGAGCTTTTTATAAGCGCTGGCGATCCTCTCGAATGTTTCGAGAACCTTGGGTTTGAGTTCAGCCTCCATCGCCGACAAGGAGACCGAATTGTCCATGTCATCTTCCTCGTCGAAGATCTCTTCGGGAATTGGCGGTTCGAGGCCTCCGTCGTCGCTTGCCGGCTGCAGCCGCGCCGGCGGCTCGAGTGGTGCGATCGCCGGCGCCTGTTGCGCGGCCAGCGCCTCGGCGGCGCCTGGTGCCGTCATGTCGATCTTGGGGGTGTTCTTGCCATCCGGGCCCGAATAGGTTGCTTCGAGATCGATGATGTCGCGCAACAGAACCTTGCTGTCGTTTACCTCGTCGCGCCAAATAATGATTGCTTGAAAGGTCAGCGGGCTTTCGCAAAGTCCCGCGATCATCGCCTCGCGGCCAGCCTCGATGCGCTTGGCGATAGCGATTTCGCCCTCGCGCGACAAGAGTTCGACCGAGCCCATTTCACGCAGATACATCCGGACCGGATCGTCGGTGCGATCGGAGGGTTCGGAGGAACGTGTGGCGACCTGCTTTGCCTGTACGGCCTCGATGAGATCGCCACCTTCCACCTCTTCTTCCTCGGCGGATTCCTCGGGCGAAGCATCGTCTTGCTCCTCGTTCTCGATGACATTGATGCCCATCTCGCTCAGCATCACCAATATGTCTTCAATTTGCTCCGAATTGACTTCCTCGGACGGAAGCACGGCATTCAAATCCGCGTAAGTAACAAAGCCCCGCTTCTTGGCGAGCTTGATCATCCGCTTGACTGCGGCGTCGGTGAGATCAAGCAAAGGGCCGTCGACGACTTCGGCCGCGCCGCGTTCCGCGCCGGGATTCGCACTGTCCTTTTTCGCCATTAACGGACTCCAATTTGCGGAAAATTACGGCAGACGTTTCCTTGCGCGGACGCTTTTTGGAACCAAGGCCTTGTCTTTCCTAGACGGTGTCCCGGAAGAGGCGACCGTCTTTTTCGATTCCGGCATGCTCCAATTCTTTGAATCCGAGCGGTTCCTTTTCGATCAGATGAATCATCTGACCAGGAGGCGTCTAGACGCGGCGCCCCAAGGGTCGAAAGGACAGCGCGTCCCTGTCCCGAAAAACTGCGGATGCCCAGTCAAAGCCCCGTTTCAATTTCGTATCCGTGCAAAAATCGAGTCCGGGCACCGTGCTTCAACCGTTCAGCTTACTGAATTCTGTCCCTGCCGCCGCCCCGGTCGCCAGGGCCGCGGGACCCGGCCTCCAACACAGCTTCCATCCGCCCGAGGGCCGGTAATTCTGCCTGGATTTCCTTGAGACGGCCAGGATTGGCCCTGCCGGACTCCATACCTAGAGCCATTTCAGCCAATTGCAACTCCCTACGCAACGCCCTGCCCCCGCCACGCAAGCTCTGGGCTTGCTTCATAACTTAGCCGACGCCGGCGGGCTCGACCTTCCCAGCATTGGCCGTTTCTGCGTCATCGCCTTGCAAAAAATGCGCCCGGCTGGGCCATTCACAGAGTCCCGCTTGGGCGCCCGGACAAAACACCGAAGCCTTCCAAGCTGGCTTCCGTTCCGCCGAGTGTAAACAACTGCTCCTGAATCTTCTTGAGACGCATGAAATTGCCCTCGCTGGACTCCTTTTCAAACGCCCGTTCAGCCAACTCAAATTCTTTTTCGAGCGCTTGCTTGCGGTGCCCTGTCAGGGCTTGTTTGAGGACCTCTTCTGCGTCCGCCTCGGCAGCCTCCCCTTTGACATACCAGTGCGAGCCATGCGCCGCCACTGCATCGAGCTTTTGCAGCAGCGGCCCAAAGCCTTGGGCTTCAACGGCGGCGCGAAGACTTGCCGCGTCCGGGCTTGTCCTGTCAAGCGGAGCTGTAGGAGCCAAAGACGCTGATAAGGCAACGAGCGCATCGCGCAAGGCTCCCGTTTGGTCGCTTGAAAACGCGATCTCCGACAACTCCTCGATATGCTGCCCGATTAGGCCGGGATGATTGAGAAGAAGCAGTAAAATCAGCCCATCGCTCATCGGACGGGCAAGCTTCCCAGGGCGGAGAAAGGGCGAAGCCGCAAGGCTTGGACTGACCGCCGGCGGCGACGTAAAATTCGTTTTGAGCTCAAAATTGGCTTTGAGACTGCCTCGCCGCGCTGACTTGGGCGCTCCCGCATTGGCGCCATAGGTGCCGCGTCGGAAAAACTGAAAGAACCGCTCCTTGAAGTCATTCCGGTACTGGCGGCGCAGCGCCTCGTCCCTGATCTCGCGGGTGATTTCGCCAAGCCGCCGTTCGAGCCCGGCGCGGCGTTCCGGCGTGGCGAAATTCTTGCCTTCGGTTTCTCGCACCCAGATGAGCTCTGCGAGCGGCAGCGCGTGCGCGAGCAAATGGGAGACCGCCTCGCGGCCGCCAGAGCGTACGAGATCGTCGGGATCCCGGCCCTCAGGCAAAAGCGCGAATCCAAGCGAGCGGCCGGCCCCGATCAGGGGCAGCGCCATGTCGATTGCCCGGTACGCCGCCTTGCGTCCGGCCCTATCCCCGTCGAAGCAAAGGATAGGCTCCTCCGCCATTTTCCACAAAAGCTCGCACTGATCCGGCGTCAAGGCCGTTCCCAATGGCGCCACCGTGGCGTCGAAACCCGCCGATGTCATCGCGATAACATCAACATAGCCCTCGACGACAACGAGTTGCCCGCTTTGATGCGCGGCCTTCCGGGCGTTATGATGATTGTAAAGAATGGCGCCTTTATGAAACAGCGCGGTCTCCGGCGAGTTCAGATATTTCGCCGGGGCGTCGGGGCCAAGCGCGCGGCCGCCGAATGCGATCACCCGGCCCCCGGAATCATGGATCGGAAACATAATGCGATCGCGGAAACGATCATAGGGAACCGCGATGTCCTCGCCATGGATCAACAGCCCGGCCTCGACCATCATTTGCGCGGGGATGCCCGCGCCGGCGAGATGATCTCGCAAGGCATATTTTTCAAGCAAGGCATAGCCCAAGCCAAACCGGCCTTGCAGCCCGGCATCGATCCCCCGGCCGGCAAGGTACGCGCGGGCCGCCCTGCCATCTGCGCCGGCAGCAAGCTGCGCGGAAAAATAGGATGCCGCATGCGCCAGCACCTCATGCAGATTTTTCCGCGCGCTTTCCTCTGCCACCGCCTGGGGAGAGACCCGCGGCAAGGCAAGCCCGGCGTCATGGGCGAGACGCGCGACCGCGTCGGGGAACGAAAGCCCTTCGGTCGCCATCACGAAATCAAAAATATTGCCGTTTTTGCCGGCTGAAAAGTCGAACCAGGCCATTTTCTGGTCGTTGACAAAGAAGGATGGCGTTTTTTCTGTGCCGAATGGGGAAAGCCCTTTCCATTCGCGCCCTGCCCGCACCAATTTGACGCGCCCGCGCACCACCTCCGATACCGGAAGCCTGGCTTTAATTTCATCGAGGAAGGACGGTGGAAATCGCATGGCGGCGCCAAACGGTTAAATGCCCGGATTTGGAGCGCCGCGTAAAGCCCTATCGCGCTTGTCCCCCATTTTCACAAGCGGCACGCGAGGGAACAGCGCTACCTCCGGTGAAGCGTCTCATTTTCGGCGAGATGCACCTGCCAATTATGGCGTTCGAGCTCCGGATCGAGATGTTCTTCTTGCGGGAACCCCACGCAAAGATAAGCGATGAGCTTCCAGTTGCATGGAACATCGAGTGCTCGGGAAACCTCCATTGGATCGAGGATCGACACCCAGCCGACGCCAAGATTTTCCGCCCGTGCGCATAGCCAAAAAGTGTGGATCGCCGCGACCACGGAATAATCCAAGGTTTCGGGCATGGTGTTCCGGCCAAGGCCGGAGCCCGTCTCCGTCGCGTGGTCGCAGAACACGGCCAAATGAACCGGCGCCGCGCGCAGCCCCGATAATTTGAGCCGGGCGTAAAGTGCCGCGCGCTCGCCTTCGTAGGATGCCAGCGCCGTCGCGTTGCAGGCATTGAAGTTGGCGACCACGGCCTCGCGCGCGGAGAGTGTTTCGACGCTGACGAAACGCCACGGCTGGCTGTTGCCGACAGACGGCGCCAAGGCCGCCGTGCGCACAAGCTCCTCGATCAGTGAGGACTCCACTGGGTCCGGCTTAAAGCGGCGGACATCGCGCCGCCACGCGAAAAGTTTTGCCAAACGGCCGCGGAAAGCATGATCGAATATAGGCGGATCGCCTTGTTGTTCCGCGTGCCTCACCACCGCCTCCCCGACCGCATGGAGTGTCATGCTATCGGGCCAGCATATCAGGTCGCGAAGCGGAAATGCAGCACATCGCCGTCCGCGACGATGTAGTCCTTGCCTTCAAGGCGGAATTTGCCCGCCTCCCGCGCCCCCGCCTCGCCGTTGCAGGCGACATAATCGGCATAAGCGATGGTCTCGGCGCGAATAAACCCTTTTTCGAAATCCGTGTGAATCACCCCCGCCGCCTGCGGCGCCTTGGTTCCTTGCGGGATGGTCCACGCGCGGGTCTCCTTCGGCCCGGCGGTAAAATAGGTGATCAGCCGCAATAGCCCATAGCCCGCGCGGATGACGCGGTTCAAGCCAGGCTCGGCGAGGCCCACGGCTTCGAGATAGTCCTTCTGTTCTTCTTCGGCCAAAACCGCGATTTCGCTTTCGATTTTTGCCGATACAATAACAACCACCGCGCCCTCTTCAACCGCACGAACCTCGACGGATTTTGAAAAACTATTGCCGCGATCGGCGGCGGCTTCCTCGACATTGGCCACATAAAGCACCGGCTTCGCCGACAAGAGCCCGAGGGTTTTGAAAAGCTTTTGCTCCTCCTCTTTGACTTGCGCCAGGCGGGCCGGTTTTCCCTCGCGGAGCAGTGCGAGGCAGCGCTCCGCAAGCCCAAGCAATTCCTTGGCCTCCTTGTCGCCTTTCGCTTTCTTTTCCCACGCGGCCGCGCGTTTTTCCAGGCTTTCCAGATCGGCGAGCATCAATTCGGTCTCAACCGTCTCGATATCGCCTAGCGGCGCGATCTTTCCTTCGACATGGGTGATGTCGCTATCCTCGAAGCAGCGCACGACGTGGGCGATCGCATCGCATTCGCGAATATTCGCCAGAAACTGATTGCCGAGCCCCTCACCCTTCGAGGCGCCGCGCACGAGGCCCGCGATATCGACAAACGTAAGCCTCGTTGGAATGATCTCCTTGGAGCTTGCGATTTTCGCGAGTTTTTCGAGCCGCGGGTCGGGCACCGCGACATCGCCGGTATTGGGCTCGATGGTGCAGAAGGGATAGTTCGCGGCTTGCGCCGCCGCCGTCTGCGTCAGCGCGTTGAAGAGCGCCGATTTGCCTACGTTCGGCAACCCGACAATACCGCATTTGAAACCCATAGCGAAGTTTGTCCTATGATGCGAAGAGGCGAGCGGAAAACCCGGGCGCGAACGGATTGACGATCCGCATGCCGGAAATCACCCTGCCGTCCTGCATGTCCTCCGAGATAAAAAGCTTGCAACCGGCCATGAGCGCCGAGGCGACAAGCAGGGCTTCCCACCATTCAAGGCCCGCCTCGTCCTGAACCGCGAAGGCTCTCGCGGTGGTTCGCGCATCGAGGGGAGCGATGCACCAGGGCATAAGATGAGTGAGATAGGTTCGCGCCGCGTCCGGCGGAACGAGTCGCCGCCGCAGGGTGAGGATTTTGTAGCACTCATTTAGATTTTGCGGGCTCAGGGCCAAGGTATGGTTCGCTATTGTCCGCTTCAGCAAATCCGCCGAGGTGGCGCGCTTTTCGGGCTCGGCCGGGTCGAGCGCGTAGATCAGAATATTCGTGTCGATCAGCAGCCGCGCGGTCATAAAGCTCGTCCCGCTTGGGCAAATCAGCGGCAAGCCCAGGGAAACCGGGGCCACCCAAGAAAATTTCGAGGCCGACAATCTGCTCCTTGCCGCGCCCCATGCGGGTTTCCAGAAGACCACCGACAAAAGCGGACATGCTCAAGCCCGCCTTGGCGGCCTCGATGCGCAGCCATTCGGCAATTTCCTCGTGCAGCGTGATGGTAACGTTTTTCACGACACGAATATCGTGTAACACGGATTCTGTGTCAAGCCACTAGACAGTTGCGAGCCAATCGCGCGCGAGGCTGTGCCAGCTGAGAATTGCGTCCAGCACTCCGAAGGCGAAGAGCCCGTAGCCCCAATAGTCCAGGCGAAGCCCGAAGAAATTGCTCGGCTTTCCGGGATGGTGGAGGATTCTGCCGTAATAGATGCATGGCGGTCCCCACAACAAAAACATCAAAACGCTGGTTGATTCCTTGCTCAAATGAAAAGCGGTGCCGGTCCCACCCGCAATGAATGCGGCAATGACAAAAAATACGGCCACCAAATATCCAAAGCGAGAAAAGAAGAGCATTGGCTGAACCCGTGTTTGGTGTGCAAAATCGCATTCCATCATACCGTTGAAAGGCGTGCCGGCGCCAGTGCCGAATCAACCGCCCGGCCCTTTCCCGAGCGCCGTGCCGTTTAGGAGGGCCGTCGCCGAGGGCCGCGAAGTTCCGACAGTTGGAAATTAAGCTATTGCTAAAGCAAGACTATTTAGCCTCCTCTTGGCCATCCCGCCTCTCTATGATCGCGGCATGATCAGCCATCGAACCTGGCTGGTTACCTCCGTCATAACCGTGCTTTAGCTCCTCAAGTAGCGAAGAGATTGCGTGACGAATATCGGCCGGAGCATCGGCCATGATCCGAAGGACATGCTCTTCTGTCTTGCCAAAAAATGGGAATTATACGCTTGACTCCCTAGCCGTTTTATGCGATATTCCGCACGTCAGGTAAGGGCAAGTCATGAGCAAATCCACCATTTCGACTTTTGAACTTTTCGCGATGTTCCCGGATCAAGAGACGGCGCGAGTCTATCT
>DATBQJ010000195.1:0-20575 GCA_036560885.1 Methylocella sp. | reverse complement strand
GGCTGCACCATCGCCACAAACGCGCCGAATGCCATCACAAGCATCGCGGTACCTGACAAAACCATCAAGGCTTGCCTTGGATAAACCGGATGTTTTGGCGTGATGGCGCGCGAAACAATGCGTGCGTCCGCGGTGGTAGGTAAACCCCCGGCAAGCTTGGCGCCGGCCCGCATTTCGAGATAGAGGTCGGCGATAATATTGGCGGCGTTCGCGGCAAGTTCAGGGTCGCCGGACTGAAATGCGATCGTGACGAGATTTCCCCCGCCCGGCGTTCTAACTTGCAACCGGTCCTGATAGGCTTCGAGGACCCGGTCGTGCGGGCTTTTTCGCGCCGGATCGCGCATGATGCCGAGAAAAATTAGGGCGCGGACACCGGGTCCGAGGCCGCGCGTTACCGGATCGAATTCCGGATTATCCTCGAGCCCAAGATCCTCGATCGCCCGGCGGCCGAGATCGCGCGACGCGATGAGCTGCGCCTGGCTAGCGGCGGCGCTCGCGTCCATAAGTGCAAGGTTTGCCCTCAGGCCGATCAAGCCCGCGTGCCGGGGACCTATTCGAATTTGTGCCTCGGCGCTATAGCGCGGCGGTTGTAGGGCAAGCACGGCGCCGGTGAGAACGAGAGCGGCGAGCGGCATCCCGATCAACCACCGTTTCCAGGCTGCAACCGCTTCGAAAACCAAGCCAAGATCCACCTCGCGAGCCCGCGTTGTGCGCAGCGCGTCCCACTCCCGCCAGCCCATAAGCCGCCTCCACGATTCCAACAGCGCGATAAGACGCCGTTATGGTTTCAGCGAAGTTAACGTTTGGGTTTGCGCGCGGCCATTCGCGAGACAATCCCGGAGTGGACTGTCAGAAAGACGGCTTTCGCCCTGCCTTCAAAAGCGCCGCGCGGAGCGTATTTTGCAACGCATTGCGATCATCATCGGTCGACCCTGCCGGGCACGGTCGTGATTGGCGCGCTCGATTGTTTCGGCGACGGCAGCATCGCCGGTCTAAATGCGTCTACGCCACGCTACCGCGAATTTAGGAGCCGATCTTGGTTCTGACTGTTTGATAAATGGATTCCGTCATCTCCGCTGCTTGCTCCAGCAGCGCATTGACCTCGGCGAGTTGCTTTTCGGCGAAATCGCGATCCTTGATCGCCTTGGCGTTGATGAACACATTTAATGCCGCACTGCGCAGCCCCGCATTGGCCGCGAGCACCGCGACCCCGGCGTCGCTGATGACATTGAGATTGCCTTTTTCAGCGACAGTGGCGGACAGAAGGATGACCTCGAAACAGGCTTTTACGGCGCGCAAGGGTGCCTGCGTCGCGTCCTTCAAGGCGGCTTGAATCGCCAATGTACGTTTGGCTTTTTCTTCGTCTGAGCCGCGCGGCATTCCATAGGCGCCCATCACCGCATTGAACGCCACCACATCTTCTTCGATTGCCCGCGTGAGATCGGCGCGCAGAGCCTCCGCCTTGGAGTTCACCATCTTGAGGTCTTCAGAGACCGCTTCGTAGTTCTTTTTGCCGATGGTGAGATTGGCCACCATGGAGACGAGCGCCGCGCCGATGGCGCCACACAACGCCGCCGCGCCGCCTCCGCCGGGCGTCGGACGTTCGCTTGCAAGATCGTCGAGGAAGGCCGTGAGTAACGTATTTTGGGTCATGGTTGCCGCGGTCCTCACAAGTCACACTAGCGCTTTAGCCTGCGCATAGATGTTCTCGGCATCCAGCACCAGATCGGAGCTTTCGAATAGCTGACCGACGCAAGCGCGATGCAATTTCAGTTTCAAACCGCCGAGCCCGAGTGCGCCGGTCACGATTTTACCGTGACGCTCTTTCACCTTGTCGATTGCATCGACGCCGCCGATGCCGAGTGGCGGCTGCGCGTTGCAGTCGGCAATGAGTTCGATCGCCGGGTCATTCTGCCAGTCTTTTTCATCGAGCAACTGGACGCCGATGGCGCCTGTTGCGAACACGATCTGCGCGCCCTTGATCGCCGCAGCGCGGGCTTCATGGTCGCAGGCCTCGATGGTCGCCGGCGCAAAGCCGAAACGATCGTTGATGGCCTTGGCCGCGGCATCCGCACGCCTTTTCGAGCGCGAGGCGATCGCGACCTCGGCGCCTTCGATATGCAGCATCGCCGCGGCACGCATGCCGACCGGTCCCGTGCCGGCGAGCACGACCGCTTTCTTGCCTATGAGCGGCTTAGCTTTGGCGAGCAGCGCGACGCCGGCGGCCGCCGTGGTGTTGGAGCCATTGCTGTCCAACATCACGGACACCCGGAAATTTGCAAAATAGCGCGTCTTGACCGCCTCGAACAACGCCTCGCCCGCGCTCATGCTGCCGCCGCCGACGAAGATCGCGGTATATTGCTTTTCCTTGGGGCCACGCGTGTAGATCGCTCCATCGACCAGCGCAGCGACGCTTTCCGGCGTCACGCCGCCATAGCCGATGACGTGGTCGGCGCCGCCGTCATAGCCTACGACCGTGTCAAAAACGCTCGGCACCGGATCGGTGTCCAAAAGGAACAAAAGCTTCTTTGTCATGACGATCTCGATGAGTTGAAAACGCTCCGCGTGGCGAAGTCGGGCAGTCGCGACTTTACACGATGAGCCCGTCGGCAGCCCAATTTGTCAGAGTTCGGCTGCCCTGCCAAGCCTGCGCCGCCCACCGGAGGCCAGGGCACGATCGACGGCAGTCAAACCGGTACCGAGGCCAATAAATAAGGCAAGCAAGAGCACTGCGTTTCCCCAGGCGCGGGCAACTCCGAGCTGGGCGGCATCGATGAAAGGATAAAGATAAATGCCATAGGCCGCGCCGCGCAGCATGCTATAGAGGAAATATAGGATCGGGTAAACGGCCCACCATGCCGGATCTGTCCATCGCAAGTGACCCTTCGGCAGAAACACTAGCCAATATAAAGGGTACAGGAATGGAATGGCATCATGCATAATGTAGTCAGCTAAAAGCTGTATTCCATGCGGATGCCATAATTTCCGCAATAATACTTCATATACTCCACAGATAACGATAATATAAACAACAAGTGCCCCTGCAATGCTTGGCCTAGTCAAGAACTGCTCTGTTTGCGGACGTGCGCAAGTAATCGTGAGCATGATAGCGATAAGGAGATTGGTCTCGGTCGTGAAATAGCTGAAGTAATTGATGACAGTAGCTGGAATCGACTTATCATTGACGAGCGCCCAACGAATGTTGACATACAGCTGCAAGGTCAGGGCGATCCATCCAAGGCCCGCGATTACCACCGCGCAACGGCGCTGCCAGTAAAGCGGGTCAGACACATTGCCAGGCAATTGCGCTTCGCCAGCACCTTGCATTTTACCATCCTCCACTAGTCTGATTCGGGTAATATTGTCACATATGGCTGGTTCTAGGGATTTTGCAAAACCGCGCAATGGAGCGAAGACCTTTGACTTAGCCCGGCTCCGGCGGCAAGGTGGGACGCCTTCGCGATACGACGAAAATGTCGGCCCGGGCGTGCTCAGGCGACGGTTGAATCATTTAGCAGTAAGAGGTTGACGAAAATCCGTCAGAGAAAAATGCCCACCGCCTTCGCAAGCGAGCGGGCAGGGTGGGCCAAACTAGCGGCGAGCCAATGACCGGACCGGACGAAATCGAATTTCCACCGAAATTTCCGGCTTGGCGGCGGATTGTTGTCAAGCTTTCCGGCGAAGCCTTGATGGGCGGGCAATGCCATGGTCTTGACCAGGGTACTCTCGCGCGGATCGCGGCGGATCTGAAGGAGGTTGCGGCGCGCGGCGTCGAGGTCGCGGTGGTCGTGGGCGGCGGTAATTTTTTTCGTGGCATTGAAGGCGCGGACAAAGGCATCGAGCGAGCCCGCGCCGATTCGATCGGCATGCTCGCAACGGTGATGAACGCGCTCGCCCTGGAATATGCCATCGAGAAGCAAGGCCAAGCGGCGCGAACATTGTCGGCTTTGCCAATGCCTGCGCTTTGCGAGGCATATTCGCGGCAGGCGGCATTGCATCATCTTGGTAAGGGCCGGATCGTGGTTCTCGCCGGCGGCACCGGCAATCCCTTCTTTACAACCGATACCGGCGCGGCGTTGCGCGGCGCCGAGCTTTCTTGCGATCTCATCATGAAGGCGACGCAGGTCGATGGAGTCTATTCGGCGGACCCCAAGCGCGATCCGGCCGCTGTTCGCTACGATCGCTTGACTCACGACGAGGCCATCGCCAGGAAACTCGCGGTCATGGACACCGCCGCATTCGCGCTTGCACGCGAGAACGGAATTCCCATAATCGTCTTCTCGATAGGGCAAACCGGCGCGATCCTCGCCGCTCTTGAGGGACGGGGCAAAGCTACTCTGGTTTCCCCTTCATAGGGCGCCACGCATTTGCCGATGGGCGCGGCGGGCGAAAACTCCTTAGGGTTCCGACATGAGCGCTGAATTCAATATTTCAGACCTTACCCGGCGCATGCAGGGCGCGGTAGCGGCATTGAAGCACGAATTGGGAGGTCTGCGCACTGGCCGTGCGTCGGCAAGCCTAGTCGAACCCGTGCATGTAGAAGCCTATGGGCAAATGATGTCGCTCAATCAGCTAGCGACAATCAGCGTGCCGGAGCCACGAATGCTATCGGTGCACGTCTGGGACAAAGCTTTGGCCGGCGCCGTCGACAAGGCCATCCGCAACGCCAATTTAGGACTTTCTCCGTCCGTTGAAGGTCAGGTCTTGCGGATCCGTATCCCGGAACTTAACGAGCAGCGACGCAAGGAAATGGCGAAGGTCGCGCACAAATATGCCGAAGAGGCGCGCATCGCGGTCCGCCATGTCCGACGCGATGGGCTCGACATGCTCAAAAAACTGCTCAAGGATAAATCTATCGGCGAGGACGATGAGAAACGCCATGAGAGCGAGGTCCAGAAACTTACGGACCAATTCGTCGGCGACATCGATTCCGCGCTGAGCGCGAAAGAAACAGAAATCATGCAAGTGTGAGCCGCCCTGATCTGCTATAAGCTGTTCGCCGAACCTGCGAGGGGGCCGCGTTTTGGTTTGCGGGCCGCCAACGGGGCTTCGGGGCTGGCCAGGTGGCTAGTGGCGGGAAGGGCTTTTTATTGCGTCGCTGCGTGGCAGAGGGGCCGTCTTGCCCAGGATGAAGGACGCCAAGCGACGATGCCGTCGGCAGATGCCGGCCAGGACATGACCCAGGACATGACGATGTCATCGATGGTTACAGATGAGCTGGCGCGTCCCGCGCGGCAGCGCCTGACCGGCGCGCCCGTGCATGTGGGCGTGATCATGGATGGCAACGGACGCTGGGCGGCGCGGCGCGGCCTGCCGCGGATCGAGGGGCACCGGCGCGGTTTGGAAGCGCTTCGCGAAACCGTTCGTGCGGCGATCGGTTTTGGACTCGATTATCTAACGGTTTACAGCTTTTCCATGGAGAACTGGAACCGGCCCGTCGAGGAGGTTGCCGACCTCATGGGCCTGCTTAAACGCTTCATCCACAATGATCTCAAGGACTTGAACGAGTCTGGGGTCAGGGTCAAGGTGATTGGCGCCCGCGTCAATTTAAACGCCGATATCCGCGCCTTGCTGGCGGAGGCGGAAGACCTGACAAAGGCCAATTCCCGTCTTACTTTGATCGTTGCCTTTAACTATGGAAGCAGACAGGAGATCGCTGCTGCGGCACGGGCCTTGGCTGAACGGGTGGCGGCGGGCCTTATCAAAGCGTCCGAAATTGACGAGGCGCTGCTCGCCCGCTATCTTGACACGGCGGGTGTCCCCGATCCCGACCTCATCATCCGCACATCTGGCGAACAGCGGCTGTCGAATTTTTTGATGTGGCAAGCGGCTTATTCTGAATTCGTTTTCCTGCCCATGCACTGGCCGGACTTCGACCGGCAGGCTTTTTCGGCGGCCTTGGCGGAATTCTCGGCGCGCGAGCGACGTTTCGGCGGGGTGACGGGGCAATTCCGGAATGGCAAGGTGCTGACTGGTGCGGCGAAAACGTGATTTCCGTCCCGCCTCACGAGCTGCTTACCATGCTGAACGATACCGCCGATGCGCCGGGAACACAGGCTCCGCCGCCCAATTTTTCCGGGCGCCGCCGCTTGGCCGATCTCGGCCCGCGTATTCTCTCGGCGATTGTCTTAATGGCAGCAGCGCTTGTCTCGGTCTGGCAGGGCGGACTCGTTTTCGATCTGATCTGGCTCGGCGCGACCTTGGCGGTGGGCTGTGAATGGCAAAATCTGATCGCGGCACCAAACCCTCGCCTCCGGTTTCTCCTGGTTGCCGTTAGCCTTGTGCTTAGCGCGTATTTTGCTGGCAAGGCTTGGTTTGGCGCCGCCTGCGCGATCCTTGCCGGCTGTGGGTTTGCCCTTGCTCTGACCGCAGGCCCAAGGCGGAGGATTTGGGCATTTGGCGGGATCGTTTACGCGGGTTTGCTGCTCATTTCCGCAATCGCGCTGCATGACTCGGCGGACTATGGGGCAAGATCGATCGTCTGGCTTTTCGCAATCGTATGGGGCACCGATATTTTCGCCTATTTTGGCGGCCGGCTGATCGGCGGCGCGAAACTATGGCCGAAAATTTCGCCCTCGAAAACTTGGTCCGGCACACTTATCGGCGTATTCGCCGGAGCATTTCTCGGCGCCGTGATTGGCGCGCAAGGACTTGGCGGTCCGACGCGGGCCCTGCCCCTTTTTCTGCTTGGCCTTGCCACTGCCGCCGTCTCGCAAGGTGGCGACATCCTCGAATCATGGGTCAAACGGCGCTTCGGCGCGAAGGATTCGAGCCGCCTAATCCCGGGCCATGGCGGTTTCATGGATCGGCTCGATGGATTTATCGCCGCTGCCGCTTTCGCCGCCCTTTTTGGAGGTGCGCGAGGACTTTCTTCGATTGCGGCTGGACTATTCGATTGGTTTTAGGGGTGGTCCGCATCGGTTCGGATGGCACGTAATATTGTTTAGCTCGCGACATCTTCTTGGCGCGATTTGGCTGAATTCTAGCTTCGCTGCACTCGAACATGCGCTTTGGTTGAATGGTGGAGGCGGCGTGGAGGGCAGGGAGAAATTCATGCGGTTGCGGCCAAGACCTGTGGCGGACCGTGACGTCCGCAGCGTCGTCATCCTCGGCGCGACCGGATCGATCGGCAAATCGACCGCCGAGATCATTGCCGGCGCGGGCGGCGCTTTCCGGGTCGAGGCGGTCGCCGGCGGGCGGGATCCGCAAGCGTTGGCCCGGATCGCCCGGGAACTCGGTGCGAAATTCGCCGCCCTCGCCGACCCTTCCGGCTATGTCCAATTAAAAGAAGCCTTGACGGGCACCGGAATAGTGCCCGCGGCCGGAGAGGATGCGGTCGTCGAAGCGGCGCTCCATCCCTCCGACATCGTCATGGGGGCAATCGCAGGGACCGCCGGGGTCAAGCCAACTTTCGCGGCGCTTTCCGCCGGGCGCACCGTCGCGCTCGCCAATAAGGAGTGTCTAGTCTGCGCCGGGGCTCCCTTCATGCGCCAAGCCGCGGCTTCCAGCACCAGGCTGCTGCCCGTCGACAGCGAACATAACGCGGTTTTTCAGGCCATGGGCGACGCAAGCCTCGATACGATCGAGATGATCACGCTCACCGCCTCGGGCGGACCATTTTGGAAATGGCCTAGCGAGCAAATTGCCAAGGCCACGCCAGAACAGGCTTTGGCCCATCCGAATTGGTCGATGGGGCCAAAGATCACCGTGGACTCCGCCGGGCTCATGAACAAGGGTCTGGAAGTGATCGAGGCGCATTATCTTTTCGGTATAGAGGCGGCGCGACTCGACGTTATCGTGCATGCACAGTCGGTGGTGCATGGTCTCGTCGCCTTCACCGACGGCTCGGTCACGGCCGGACTTGCCGCGCCCGACATGAAGGTCCCGATCGCACATTGTCTCTCTTATCCGAAGCGAAGCGCGACCGCGGCGCGCCGGCTCGATTTGGCAAGCGTTGGCAGGCTAACCTTCGAGCGCCCGGATTTCGACCGCTTTCCTGCCTTGCGCGTGGCCATCGGCGCCTTGCGCACTGGGCGGGGCCTCCCAACTGTCTTGAATGCCGCCAATGAAATCGCGGTCGAGGCTTTCTTGAACCGGCGGATTGCATTTCGCGAGATTGCCCAAATGGTGGAGCAGGCCTGCGATTCGGCGCTCGCCGACGGGGTTGCCCGTGAGCCGGAATCGGTTGCCGACGCTCTCGCCATGGACCGTGCTGTGCGCGAACGATCGCGTTTCGAGCTTTTAGGTAAGCGGCCTCGCTTGCCGGATGCGGTGAGCATGGATCATCACGCTGTGGGGAACGGTCCCTCGGGCCGCTAATGCTGCTCTTAAATTGCTTCCCCAGTCTGTTTCAAATTATTCCCTTTTTAAACATGGACAAATAATTAGGAATGAGACGCTGCGAATTTGTCCGTGGCACATTACGTGCCTTAATGGCACATTAAATGCTACTGAAAAACATGGTATTGTAAAAAATGTCATGTTGGGCAGCAGATAGGGAAACGATGCCTGTTTCGAATTTTCACTTTTCCACTGCAAGGAGCAGAAATTTGATAATCCAGTTGGGCATTTGCTCGCGGCTGTTGGTCTCGGCAAAGTTTTCGCTTGGCCGGGTAATATGAATTGACGGCATAGTCGTGGTTTGGCTCAAGGTAATCGCGCAAGGGCCGTGCGATTGTCTTGAAATCAGGTTCGGCGAAGACGCGGCCGTCGCGACGGAAAGATCCGCTCTGGATCTTTACCGGCTCTCAGTAGTTTGGCTGCCGGATGATAGCATCGCGAGAATTGGGAAATCTTGGAGTTACCTCGAAATGCTTATTGAGATCGGCTAGGAGCTCAAATGTCAATCCTCACAACACTTTGGCCGTCGGCCGGGTATATAACGTTGGGTTTCCTTTTTGTCCTGAGCCTGGTGATTTTCTTTCACGAGCTCGGCCATTTTCTGGTGGGCCGTTGGTGCGGAGTTAAGGTCGACACCTTCTCGTTTGGCTTCGGGCCGGAACTTTTCGGCTTTAACGACCGTCATGGAACCCACTGGCAAGTCGCGGCTTTCCCGCTTGGCGGCTATGTCAGGTTCCACGGCGACGCCAATAGCGCCTCGATGGCGGATGAAGCCGCCATCGCGGCCATGCCGCCGAACGAGCGGGCGGTCAGTTTTCTTGCTCAGAATGTTTGGAAGCGGGCGGCGATCGTCGCCGCGGGTCCGCTCGCCAATTTCCTCCTGGCTATTGTCATTTTCACCGGGATCTTTTACGTGAATGGGCGCGCCATCCTGCTTGCCACGGTGGACGGTATTGCCACCGGAAGTGCCGCCGAGGCGGCCGGGTTTCAGCTCGGCGATCTGATTGTCTCGATCAACGGGACCAAGGTCGATAGCTTCGAGGATATGCAGCGTATCGTGCAGACTGCCAGCGATACGGAGCTGGTTTTCGGCATCGATCGCGGCGGCAAATCGATAGAACTCGCGGCGACGCCGCGCCGGCGCGATGTGGTGACCCCTTTCGGTACCACGCGAGTCGGTGTCCTTGGAGTCCAATCCAAGAGCAAACCGGAGAATTGGCATGTCCAGACCTACGGCTTTGCGGCCTCGGTGAAGCTTGCTGGGTCGGAGACCTGGTATGTCGTGGCGCGCACCGGAAGCTATCTCAGGGGCTTGCTGGCCGGGCAGGAATCCGCCGATCAACTCTCGGGACCGATCCGGATCGCCGAGATGTCCGGCGCGATGGCTAAGATCGGCTTTGCGGCATTGCTCAACCTTGCCGCAATTCTGTCGATTTCGGTCGGAATGCTGAACCTCTTCCCGATCCCGCTCCTCGATGGCGGTCATCTCCTCTATTACGCCGTGGAGGCGGTTCGCGGTAAGGCCATGAACGACAAGCTGCAACAGTTTGGCTTCAAGGTGGGCCTGATGTTGGTGACAAGCTTGATGGTTTTCGCTACCTACAACGATGTTGTTCGCCTGACCCGTCAATGGATGCATTGGGGATAATCCGAGGGGGCGGACTGAGTTCCTTCTAATATGGTTTTATCCTAATGGAAGCATATAGTTAACCTTGTTTCTTAAGGGTTTGCTTACCGCGATGCGTGTCTTGCCTGCCACGCTCCCGCAAAATCGCTACAATCCGACGAAACTTGCTTTGCGGGGGATGCCAAACCTTGTAAACCACGCCTTGTAAAAACCACGCTTGGCGGCTAGCGGGAGGAAGCTTTGCCCGTTCCATTACAACTAGTTGCATCATCCGGCTAGGGCCGTGATGAAGTAGTGCCCGGGATGGAGTAAGCGTTCGTGGATGTGGGGACCGGTCTTATAATGTCGTTAATGGGTCAATCTCAACGCCGGTTCGCCGCTGTAATCCTCGCTCTGGCTTGGCTCTGCGCCGGGAGTGTCGCCGCTGTCGCGGATAACGTCCTGGTGCAAGGCAACAAGCGTGTCGACAGCGAAACGATTGCCGCGTATTTCAGCGGCTCGGATCAGGCTTCTGTCAACAAAGGGGTCAAGGATCTCTATGCCACCGGATTATTTTCCTCCGTCACGGTGAGCCGAGCCGGTGGCCAAGTCGTCATTCACGTAACCGAGAACAACGTCATCAATCGCGTCGCATTCGAGGGTAACAGCAAGGTCAAGACCGAGGTTCTTACCGCTGAAGTCAATTCGAAATCACGCGGGCCTTATAGCCAGGCCATGGTCGATGCGGATATCGAGCGCATTAAGGACGTTTACCGGCGTTCTGGTCGCGCGGCGGCAACGGTCACGGCCCGGACCGTCGACCTGCCAAATGGACGACTCGATGTCGTATTCACCATCGATGAAGGCGAAAAGACCGGTGTGAAGGCGATCGAATTCGTCGGCAATCAGGCCTATTCCTCCGGTAAGCTGCGCGATCTCATGCAGACGACGGAGATGAATTACCTCTCGTTCTTCAAGACGTCGGATGTCTACGATCCCGACAGGATCGCCTCGGACCTCGAACTCATCCGCCGGTTCTATCTCAAGAATGGATATGCCGATTTTCACGTCGTGGGCTCCGATGCCCAATTCGATCCGGCGCAAGGCGGCTATATTCTCACGATCACGGTCGAGGAGGGGGTGCAATATACCGTCGCGGCGGTCAATGTGGAATCGCATTTGCCGAACCTCGACGGAGAGGCGCTGCGCCCCCTCGTGCGTCTTTCGGCCGGAGAAATCTATAATGGCGATATGGTCGAAAAGACCGTCACTGCGCTGACCAAAGAGGTTGGCAAGCACGGATACCCGTTCACGCAGGTGCATCCGCGCGGCGACCGCGATCCGGCGACGCATACCGTGACCATCGCCTTCGTCCTCGACGAGGGACCGCGTGTTTACATCGAACGTATTGTCGTGCGCGGCAACACCAGAACGCGGGATTACGTGATTCGGCGCGAATTCGAAATCGGCGAAGGTGACGCCTACAATCGTGTTCTCATCGACCGGGCGGAGCGAAGACTCAATAATCTCGGCTTCTTTAAGAAGGTGAAGATTACCAATGAACCGGGTTCGACACCAGACCGGGTGATTGTGGTGGTCGATGTCGAAGATCAGCCGACCGGCTCTCTGTCGCTCTCCGGCGGTTATTCGACCTCGCAAGGTTTCATTGCCGAGGCCGCGGTGACCGAAACCAATTTCATGGGCCGCGGCCAATTTGTGCGCTTGTCGGTTTCCGAGGGGCAGTACAGCCGGGGCGTCGAGTTCAATTTCACCGAGCCTTATTTCCTCGACAACCGGATCGCGGCGGGCTTCGATATTTATGCGAAGAAAAGCGACGCCTTTCAATTTTCTTTCTACAATGACTTCACGACCGGTGCGACGCTGCGCCTTGGCTTGCCAGTGACCGAGGAGATTACATTTTCGCCTCGATACTCGATTAGCCGCAACGACATATCCATTCCTAACTCTTCTGGGCAACCCTTCAACGATTGTACCAGCCCGATTTGGGGAATTACGCCGGGTTTTGGCACTGGCTTCCCCCCGAGTTACTTTAATAACTGCTTGACGAACGGCGAGGCCTCCTTGGCGCTGAAGGAAGCACAGGGCCCATTCGTGACTTCGATGTTCGGCTACACCCTTGGCTACAATTCGCTAGACAACAACAGAAATCCAACAGGTGGCGTTTTCGCCGAATTGCGGCAAGACGTAGCTGGCGCGGGCGGCGATGAACGTTTCGTGCGCACCACCGGCGACCTCCGTTATTATCACGAGTTATATGATCAGATCGTCGGGCTCGTGCATCTGCAAGGCGGCGATCTGCAGAATATCGGCGGAAGCCAATTCCGCATCGTCGACAATTTCAATCTTGGGCCGACGCTGGTGCGCGGATTTGCTCCGTTTGGCATCGGTCCGCGCGACGTGGGGTCCGGCGACCCTCAGGGCAACCCGCTCGGCGGCACCAAATATTTCGGCGGCAGTCTTGAAGTGCAGTTCCCGCTCTATGGCCTGCCAAGAGATCTCGGCCTTAAGGGAGCGATCTTCGCCGACGCCGGCACATTGTTTGGATTTAACGGACGCACCAATTTCAGTCCTAATGGCGTCTGTACCCCCAGCGACGTCTCTCCACTCTTCACGCAAAGTAATTGCATCACCGTCGGTGGTAATTCTTCGTTGATCCGGACCTCCGCCGGTGCTTCAATCATCTGGTCGTCCCCGTTAGGGCCAATCCGCTTCGACTTCGCCAAGGTCATCACCAAGAGCCAATTCGATCAGACTCAGTTCTTCCGCTTCACCGGGGGCACCACCTTCTGAGAATGCTTCGGCCGGGGCCGATGTTCGCGGCGCGCCGGGCGTCGGACCCAGCTGCCTCGCGCGAGGCATGGCAAATCTTCCATTATGGGACGTGGTGAGGCTCGCATGAGCGAACCAGTGTTTTTTCCGCGCGCCGCCCAAACATCGCTTGCCGATATCGTTGCCTGTACCGGCGCGGCGGTTCTTGACGGCGCCGATCTGTCCGCCATCGTAAGCGGAGTGGCACCCCTTCGCGAGGCGGAGCCGGGCGAGCTCACCTTTCTCGATTCTCCGGAAAGCGCCGGGCTTCTGGAGATGAGCCGCGCCACCGCTTGCTTCGTCACTTCAGGCGACGCGCCGCGCGTGCCAAAATCGACTATGGCGCTGGTGATGGACGCGCCCGCTCGCGGCTTCGCGCTCGCCCTGCGGCGGCTGTTTCCACAGGCAATCGGGCCAAACTCCTTGGTTGGTACGGCGGGGATCAATCCAGGCGCTTCGATTCATCCCGAGGCACGTCTCGAACAACACGTGTTCGTCGACCCAGGGGTGGTCATTGGCCCCTGCGCGGAAATTGGTTCCGGTACGATTGTTGGCGCGAACAGCGTCGTCGGTTCGAATGTCCGCATCGGCCGCGATTGCAGAATAGGGCCACAGGCAACGATTTCCCATGCGCTGATCGGTGATAGGGTTATCTTGCATCCGGGGGTGCGCATCGGTCAGCCAAGTGTGGATTTCGACCATGCTGGCGCCCCGGCCCTTCATGGGCTTTCCTGGACGCCATGGATTAGCCGGGTCATCATTCAGGACGGCACCGAGATCGGCGCCAATTCGACCATCGATCGCGGCGTGGTGGGCGACACGGTTATCGGGGAGGAAACGAGGATCGGCAATCTCGCGCGCATAGCGGGCAATGTCACGATCGGACGCTGTTGCACTATTTTGGCGCAGCTGGAGATTCCGGCTGGTACGCAGCTTGAAGACAGCTTTGTTGCCCCCCGCGCTTTCGGAGGCCTTGCAATGCAGCGGAACACCGGCAGGGGCGGGGCTGCTAATGGGGTGGACGCGATGGAGCGTCAGCCCCATAAGCCATAGTCTTGCACGCTCCCTCAGGCCAGCCCTTGCCTCGGCGTCGGTTCAACCGGATTTGAAATTCCGGCGCGGAGCGTTCGCGCGAAGTTCGGCGAGTGCCGTCTCGCCGGCGACCGCCTTGGATCCTATCGTCACCAAAGGTCTCGCCGTGCCGGGCATATAGACATCGACGCGCGACCCGAAACGGATCAGGCCGAACCGGTCGCCAGCGCCGACAATTTCGCCCTGGCGCACAAAACAGACAATGCGCCGTGCAACCAATCCGGCAATCTGAACTACGCCGAAACGGCCGCCGCCACCTTCGATGACGAGACCGTTGCGCTCGTTGTTTTCGCTCGCTTTGTC
Organism: Methylocella sp.; assembly: GCA_036560885.1. GTDB lineage: Bacteria > Pseudomonadota > Alphaproteobacteria > Rhizobiales > Beijerinckiaceae > Methylocapsa. The sequence continues at coordinate 6,405 of DATBQJ010000195.1, read as the reverse complement.
GAGATCGGCATTAATGAAAAGTCCTGGCTTATAAGCAACCTTCGTGACCCGGCCTGCGACGGGCGCGCGATTCACATGGCAATCGAAGACCGACATGAAAATCGAAACCCGCTGCATCGGCTCTGGGCCAAGGCCTAGTTCCGGCGGTGGCGCGAAATAGCCAACCGCGGAGACGACGCCGTCGGCGGGCGAAATCACCAGAGCCTCGTCTAGGGGCGTGAGACGGACCGGGTCACGGAAGAAATAGGCGCACCAGGCTGTCGCGATCGCGCCAATCCAGAAGAAAGAGCCAAACAACGAGCCAAGGACAAGCGTGGCGAGGGCAAAGCCCGCGATAAAAATATAGCCCTCCGGATGGATTGGCGCGAGCTGCCTGCGGATGGAACCGATCATCGACATGGAGAAATCCTACCTTGCCGGTTTGTAGCCCGGCGTCCGGCCATTTCAAAGAGGCTGCCGGCGACCTTATCTTCCCTCGCCCAATTATTTTTCCCCAACCCCCAGATGACGCGCTCATTTGCCGCGCCATTGGGAAGGCCGCGCGCCCGGCCTCGGCGCGGTCTTGCCAAAGCACGCCGATGGCCGTAATCACAATTTCGACGCCTGTTCTTCGGCCGGATGAAGGCTGAGAGTTCCAGCCCGGCCAGAAACTTGAGGCGCTCATGGGGTAAGGAGGGTCGCATGGGTATGTTCGACGGAATTCTCGGCGGCGTCATCGGCGCCGGTGCCACGACGCTACTCAACAGCTACATCGAAAAGCAAGGCGGCTTGCAAAACGTCGTCGCCCAATTCGAGAAGAATGGCCTTGGCAATACCGTGAAATCATGGATTTCGCAGGGACAAAATATGCCAATCACGGCGGATCAGATTCATCAGGCGCTCGGCTCCGACATGGTGAAGAGTCTGGCCGCCAAGATGGGCCTTCCCGCCGACAAAATCGCCGAATTGCTGGCGCAGCATCTGCCGCAGGCCATCGACAAGGTGACCCCAGACGGAAAGCTCCCGTCATAACGCCTGACGGTCATTTGTCCCGCGCGTGTGTTCGTGCGCACGCCGCCGTTCGCGCTTGTAATGTTCCACGCATTGTCTTCGCTGGACGGATCGGCAAAATTGACAGAAATCGTCTGATGCGCGACGGCGATGGTCGGGGCTAAGCGCGGGCTTACCGCCAAGGATAGGGGTTTTCCGTGCAGCTCGGCGAAGGGTGCCCGCGCGTCCTATCCTCCGCTCATGCGGGCGCGCAAATTTTCGCTGACCTTGTCGAGGAAACCTGTCGTCGAGAGCCAATGCTGGTCGGCACCGGCTAGGAGGGCAAGGTCCTTGGTCATGTAGCCCGCCTCCACCGTGGCGACACATGTCGCTTCAAGGGCCGGTGCGAATTTTGCCAGTTCGGCATTGCCGTCAAGTTTGGCACGGTGCGACAATGCTCGCGTCCAGGCAAAAATCGAGGCGATCGAATTGGTCGACGTCTCCATGCCTTTTTGATGTTCGCGATAATGCCGGGTCACCGTGCCATGCGCAGCCTCGGCTTCGACGGTTTTGCCATCCGGAGTCATCAGCACCGAAGTCATGAGCCCGAGCGATCCGAAGCCTTGCGCGACGATGTCGGACTGGACATCGCCGTCATAATTTTTGCAGGCCCAGACATAGCCGCCGGACCATTTGAGCGAAGAGGCAACCATGTCGTCGATAAGGCGATGTTCGTAAGTCAGTCCGGCCTCGCCGAATGCGTCCTTGAATTCGGTTTCGTATACTTGCTGGAATATATCCTTAAAGCGCCCATCGTAGGATTTCAAAATCGTGTTTTTCGTCGATAAAAAGACGGGATATCCGCGCATGAGCCCGAAATTCATCGAAGCGCGGGCAAAATCACGGATCGACTCGTCGAGGTTATACATCGAAAGGGAAACGCCCGGACCTGGATAATCGTACACTTTTCGTTCGATGATCGTACCGTCCTCGCCCTCGAATCTGATGACGAGGCGGCCTTTGCCGGGTACCTTGAAATCAGTCGCGCTATATTGGTCGCCGAATGCGTGACGGCCGATGACGATCGGCCGGGTCCAGCCAGGCACGAGGCGCGGGATATTTTGGCAAATAATAGGCTCGCGGAAAATCACGCCGCCGAGAATATTGCGGATGGTGCCGTTCGGCGATTTCCACATTTGCTTGAGCTTGAATTCTTCGACCCGGGCTTCGTCTGGAGTGATGGTGGCGCATTTGACGCCGGCCCCGTGTTTCTTGATGGCATTGGCGGCCTCCACCGTTACCTGATCGTTCGTCGCATCGCGGTTTTCGATGGAGAGATCGTAATATTCGAGTTTGATGTCGAGGTAAGGATGAATGAGCTTGTCGCGTATGTAATGCCACATAATCCGCGTCATTTCGTCGCCGTCGAGTTCGACAACGGGATTTTCAACCCTGATCTTCTGCATCGTTGCTGCCCTTGGCTATCGCGGAATTGGCGGGACGGAACGGTCTGGCTTGGCCTTCGCGCATGGGCACGGCTTTCGCGGCAAGGCTTACGGCGCGAGCTTGATCGTCGAGCCCTGCGGGACTTGACGGACAAGGGAACTTAAAACCGATTTTACAGGAAGTCGCCGCGGCTGGCCAACCGCTCTCATTTTGGCTCGCCGGCACGCAGCAATTGGGCTGCGGCCGGATCGGCATCGGCCACAAGAGATTCGAAAATAGGCCGGTTTTGTGGCCAGGCATTGTGATAGGCGGTGATTATCGCCTGATGAAATTCCGGCCTGCGATTCAGCATTGCGCGAATATCGCCTTTGATGAATGCCTGGAGGTCCTTATCCGCGAGCGCGCTCGAGGTTGCTGCGCGTTCGAGGCGCCATGGGGCGAGGACCAAATCACCCGGCGCAGTGAAATAAGACATTTCAAGAAGAGTGCCAACGCGGTTCTCTCCTTCTGGCGAAATTGCCGGAAGCCTGGCCAAAAAAAGCCATGCCGCGCCGTTGACCGGGGCGAGAGCTAGGGCTGTCTCCGCGTTGGACTTGGCCCGCGCGAGCTGTCCAGAACTGGTCCAGTCGTGGATTGCTAGGCGATCAGTCCCCATGAAGCGCGCGCCGGTGAATGCGGCTTCGGCCCAAAGATCACCCCTAATCACGCCGGTTTCCGCGGCAAGCACCGCGCGGGTCCGCCCTGCCGCGGCGGCCTCAATGCCACTGCGATCGAAAGCTAGACCCACGGGCTTTGGCCTCAGTACCTCCGGTAACAGCATCCAAAGCCCAGATAATCCGAGAACAATGCCAAACACCAGGAGCGCCAAGCGCAGCTTTAGGGGCGCCGGTAGGACCATGAGCTCAAGCTTTCGAAGGAGAGACTGGAATTGCGGGCGGAAGGAGTACGGTGTCACCGATTCTGTTCCGTGCGGCTGGAAAATGATTTGCGACCGGAATTACCAATAATTGTCCGAAAATAATCAGTTTAGAACAGGATGCGATCCCGCCAAACCGCATATTTCTAGATGAATTCAACCTTATCGCGTTCCAGTCTCAAACATGTCAACCGGCCGGTCGCATAAGCGCCAGTGTCGATGTTGATACGGTTGCTCCGCACCTCTGGCTGCCTCACCGGGGTGTGACCATGGACGATAATTTTTTCGAACGATTCCTCGTGCATCAAAAAATCATCTCTTATCCAGAGCAGATCTTCCTCGCATTGGTGTGACAGGGGCGTGCCTGGCCGCACTCCCGCATGCACAAAGAAAAAATCCCCGCAGGTGAAAAAGAGCTTTAGCCCGGCGAGAAACTGGCTGTGGCTTTTGGGCAAGGCGTTACGCAAGCTTGCGGAGAGCTGCACCTGATCCTCCGGATTTGCGTTTATTGCCGGGGTCAGCCCGTAAGAGGCGAGCGTCGGCAAGGCGCCATAGTGCGCCCAATGCTTGAGAACGGCAGGATTTTCGAGAAATTCGGAAAGGAAGTGTTCATGATTGCCCTTGAGGCACAACATGCGATGGGTTTTGGCGCGTTCGATCAACAAGTCCAAAACGGCTGCGGAGTTCTGCCCGCGGTCGATATAGTCGCCGAGAAAGACGTGAATGGTTTCGCTTATTGGATGTTCGTTGAGATCCTCATCTACTCGCGAAAACAATATCTTAAGCAAATCCGCCCTGCCGTGGATATCGCCCACCGCGTAAATCCGCAACCCTTCTGGCAATTGGGGCGATGCATGGCTGGGCGGCGATTTCCACATCAAGATCTGGTTTTTATCCGAAGCTTTTTGGCGGCCGGAAGATGACGCCACGGAACATTACACGCGAGATTGCTGGTCCGTGGCGCGCTGTCAATAGGCGGAGCGTGTTTGCGCCGAACGCCATTGCGAACCTCTTTTCTAGCGTGGGCACCCCGGCACAGGCCGGATTGCGCTTCCCCTGCGTCTCTTTGGATAGGTGAGGACGCAATCAATCCGCTTGCCGGTTTGAACGCGGGTTTCCTGATGCCCAGACATGCAGCGTGAACCCATGGTTCCAAAGGTACTGATTTGACGTGTCGAAATGGATCCTGCGGAGGCGCTGATGGTTTGCGTGCCCGGCACTGGCGGCCGCGGCGATCAAGGCTTTGACGGTGGCCGCGTCTCGCCGCGAACAGGAACTTCAGTTCGATTGCTTGACGTGCCGCCATCGGATCTTCCCGCACTCATGCGTTTATTTGGCATTCCCATAAAATACGACAGCGCGACTTATTTTTTTTATGTTACGGCAGGCTCAACCCTCATAGTCTGGAAAATGGCGATGCCGGCCAACAAAACCGCGGCTTGCGCATGGACGGCGAGTTTGCCGCCGTGACTAGCGATGCCGGGAATTTGACGGCTTGGGCTGCCGCCGGCATCAACGGAAGACGCTGGATTACCAGTTGCGCAGGGCACGAACTATCGCTCTTGGACGACAGCGGCTACGCCGAAGTGGCACGCCTCTGTTCGTACGACCTTTGGCGCGAAAAACACGCGGCGCTCTTCATCGGCCTTGACGCGACCAAAGCTCGGCTTCGAGCTGAGCTCGGGCAAGGAGAAGTGCCAAATTGGCGAAGCGGGCCCCGTTGGCGAGGGCTGCGAGTTCGCCGGTCAGTTCGGCAATATAGGCCGCAGTGGGATGAGGACCTTCGACAACCTCTCTGATTTCAATAGGTTCCGCAGTTTTTTCGTGCGCCGTAACCCGGCTCAAGCGGCATGCTAACGAGGCTGGCTTTTTCATTATCTGTTCCCATATGTTCATTATATGTTATACGTTTGTTCTCATATTTTGAGGCGCTTGTGAAGGGGTGAAATAAGGAATATCGTAATTTATTTTTTGATAGTCACTTGGCTGCTGGTCCAGCGGGTTTTCGCGGGGGCAGCTTGCGCGGGCCTGTCGCGGTGCTAAAAGAAATGACTGCATTTTTGAGACCTCTGGAACGGCGTGGACAAAGCCTGCGAGCCGCGCCCAGGATGCTGCGAATATGCGCCAAACGGGTTGTTCACTCGTAAGTCGCATGTCGGCCGTTTTGCAACTAGGAGAATCGATCATGGCTGGGAGCGTCAACAAGGTGATTCTCATCGGGAATCTCGGCCGCGACCCAGAAGTCCGGCGAACGGGCGCGGGCGATCCGATCGTCAGCTTCTCTCTCGCCACCTCTGAGTCCTGGCGCGACAAAGCCTCCGGCGAGCGCAAAGAGCGGACAGAATGGCATAATATCGTGATCTTCAACGAGAATTTGGGCAAGATCGCAGAGCAATATTGCAAGAAGGGCACAAAGATCTATCTCGAAGGCCAATTGCAGACGCGCGAATTTACCGACCGCGACGGCAATCAGCGCAAGGCGACGGAAGTGGTGCTGACCCGCTTTCGCGGCGAACTTACCCTGCTTGACAGCCGTGGCCGCGGCGACGCGGGCGGCACCTTGGAGGCGCCCAATGATTCTTTCGGCCGCGCGCCGGCGATGGAGCGGGTGCCGGACCGCACCCCCGCCGCCGGTTCGAGCTCTACCGCTGGCATCATCGACGACGACATTCCATTCTGAGGACGAATTTGCTGGTTGCTGCTCAATGCGATTGGATAGCTTTTCCGGGCATGGAAATGCGCGCCGGTTTTACCATAAGGAGTGCGGCGATCCGAAATCCGGCGTGGTCGTTTCGGGCCACGTGCGACCCCCTTATATCAAATGAGCGGAACTGAAACGAAATAAGACTGGCTGCCCGTTTTGACTCCAAACGGTCTGACGATAGGAACGGTTGGTTTTGTATGGCAAAAAGCCTATTTCCAAGCCGCTTCTACTCTCTTGATGTGTTGCGCGGCGTGGCAGCACTTAGTGTGGTGCTTTGGCATTGGCAAAGTTTTTTTCCGCCGTTCAACAAACAGGGGGTAGCATTTTTCGTTGAGCGGCAGCCCATGTTTGATTATTTATATATATTCTA
>DATBQJ010000194.1:0-4909 GCA_036560885.1 Methylocella sp. | reverse complement strand
TTTCAATCTAGCACAAGGCGCCGTGATTACCGCGCAAGGCATTGGCGCGGCGCTTAGCACGTCTTTGGCTGGGCTCGTCGTCGTTCACGCAGGCTTTTCCGCCGCCTTTCTCGTTTTGGCTGGCATAGCGGCTTCAGGATTCTTTTTGTATTTTTTCGGCATGCCAGAAACACGGGGCCTCGATACGGTTGCGCCGCGTGAGATTGCGAAATGAGCGATAGCCCCATGAGCACTGCTTCACTCGGGGTGGACGCCACGATCATTGTCTTCGTTTTGACTTATGCGGGCGTGGCGCTCGGCCGCGCGCCTGGATTGCGGATTGATCGCGCTGGCATAGCACTCGTCGGCGCGAGCCTGATGATCGGTCTTGGGACCTTGAGCCTCGATGAAGCGCTAAAATCCATCGATCTCGATGCCATCGCGCTTCTTCTCGGCATGATGATCATCGTTAGCCAATTGCGCGTTTCAGGTTTTTTCGAACTCGCCGCCCGTTTTGCCCTGCGCCGCGCCCATTCCGCTCCCGTGCTTTTGGCAGCGATCGTAATCGTCACGGGGTTTTTCTCCGCCTTTCTCGTCAATGACGCGATATGCCTCGTGATGGCGCCTCTTGTCATCGATGTCACGCGTGCCTTGCGGCGTAATCCGGTGCCGTATCTTCTGGCGGTCGCGATGGCATCGAACGCGGGGAGTGCCGCGACCTTTACCGGCAATCCGCAAAACATGATCGTCGGCGTGGCATCGCGCCTTCCCTACGCGGACTTCGCGGCCAAGCTCGCTCCGGCGGCGGCGGTCGCCCTCGCGCTGACGGCGGCGCTCATTATCCTGTTTTATCGTGAGGAATTCTCAACCGCTTTCGCTCTGGGCGCGAAGGAACCACACTCGCGCTGGTATCCATGGCAGCTCGTCAAGGGGATACTCGTGACGGTGGGTGTCATCGTCAGTTTCTTTGCAGGGATTCCAATCTCCGAAGCAGCGCTGATCGGCGGTTCGCTGCTTCTTCTGTCGCGCGCCGTCAAGCCACGAAAAATCTATGCCGGAGTTGACGGCGGGCTTTTGTTGATGTTCGCGGGGCTTTTTATCGTCGTTGCCGGCGCGGAAAAGGTGCTTTTGACAGCAGACCTTACGGCGGCGGCGGCGTGGCTTCATTTGGAAAATGCCTGGATTTTGTCTGGCGTGACGGCTCTCCTCTCAAACCTCGTGAGCAACGTGCCGGCGGTTTTGATCTTGAAACCATTCGTCATGAACTTGCCGGACCCTGGCCGGGCTTGGCGGATCGTAGCGATGAGTTCCACCTTCGCCGGAAACCTGACCTTGATAGGTTCTGTCGCCAACCTCATCGTTGCCGAACGGGCGAAGCAAGCGGGAGTAACGATCTCTTTTCTCGCCTATTGGCGGATCGGCTTGCCATTGACGCTAGCGAGTCTCTGGTTCGGCACGTGGTGGCTCGCATGATATAACCCCTAGACATGATCCCTTAAAATGTCTTGGCGGCCTATTCTTCTAGTCCTTATTGAAATTGAAAGTATGCAAGGGCAATGAAAGCCAAACAGATTTCGTTCCCTAATCCTGACGAACGGCAGAAAATTCTAGCGCGAACGCGCAATTTAAAGATGGCGCGCTCCTCGCACGCCTATGTGCGTGGCAATACAAGCAAATTCTATGAATGGCTCGAATCGTTAAAGACGGGTTCGCTGCCAGAAGGCCCTCCCATATGGATTTGCGGCGATTGCCATACCGGTAATCTTGGTCCCATCGCGGATGCCAAGGGCCGTGTCGAAGTTCAGATTCGCGACCTCGACCAATCCATCGTCGGCAATCCGGCGCATGATCTCATTCGTTTGGCGCTGTCCTTGGCATCAGCTGCGCGGGGTTCGGATTTGCCAGGCGTTACCACGGCAAAAATGCTCGAACAAATTATGGATGGCTACGAACAAGCTTTCGGTGACACGCTTGATCCTGTCGGTGATATCGAGGCCCTGCCCGAATCAGTGCGGCTTGTGATGCGGCAGGCGATACGGCGGTCATGGCGCCATCTCGCCAAGGAGCGCATCGAAAACACCAATCCGGACATTCCGCTTGGAAAGCGATTTTGGCCCATTTCAGAAAAGGAGCAGCATGCCATTGAAGCGCTCTTTGCAGCTGAGTCGATGCGCCTCCTTGTCACCCAGCTGCGCTCGCGCGAAAACGACGCGCAGGTAGATCTTGTTGACGCTGCGTATTGGGTCAAGGGTTGTAGCTCGCTTGGCAGGCTTCGTTATGCCGCGCTGCTTAATGTTGGCCAGAACGGTTCGAAATTAAAAGATTTCTGTTTGCTGGACATTAAGGAGGCTGTTGCTGCCGCGGCCCCTCGATACCCAGATTCTAGCATGCCGGAAGACAATGCGGAGCGCGTCGTCGAGGGGGCGCGTCATCTGGCGCCGTTTCTGGGCCAAAGGATGCAAGCAGTACAATTTTTAAATAAATCCGTCATTGTGCGGGAACTATTGCCGCAAGATCTCAAGATAGAGCTTGAACAACTTACCCCGGACGAAGCCATGCGGGCGGCGCGGTTTCTGGCTACCGTTGTTGGCCGCGCTCACGCCCGCCAGATGAACATGGCAACGCGTAAGGATTGGAAGGCAGACTTGCTGAAAAACCGATCGAAATCGCTCGATGCGCCGTCCTGGCTATGGCGAAGTACGGTCGATCTCCTGGTTAGCCATGAAGGGGCTTATCTTGAGCATTGTCGCAGATATGCCCTCGACAGTTTTTAAATTCACGCGGGCTGGAATATGACCGGCAAGCGCAGCTGCGGCCGTGAATCATGGCCAAGGGCTCGCTTTCCCCGTGCAGCTGCGCTATTTTAAAATCCTTTCATCTCCGGTTTTACGAATTGGTTTTAGATGGCAGCCAAATCCCCTCGTCTCCCTCGTAAAACCGTGTCCCGGAACGCGCACAACCCGGACGCGAACGGCACTGCTTTTAACAAGGGAGAGGAGCTCGCCGCCTTCCGCTCCATGCTCCTTATCCGCCGGTTCGAGGAAAAAGCCGGGCAGATGTATGGCATGGGTCTCATCGGCGGGTTTTGCCATCTCTACATTGGTCAAGAGGCGGTCGTCACCGGAGTCATGATGGCTGCGGCGGAAGGCGATCAGACGATCACCGGATACCGCGATCACGGCCATATGCTCGCCTGCGGCATGGATCCCAAGGCTGTGATGGCGGAATTGACCGGGCGCAAGAGCGGCGCCGCGCATGGAAAAAGCGGCTCCATGCACATGTTTTCGAGGGCAAACCATTTTTACGGGGGCCATGGAATCGTGGGGGCGCAGGTGCCGATCGGCAGCGGGCTGGCGTTCGCCAACAATTATCGCGGCAACGGCAACATTTGCTTCACTTATTTCGGCGACGGCGCGGCGAACCAAGGTCAAGTTTACGAGAGTTTCAACATGGCGGAACTCTGGAAGCTGCCGGTCGTCTATATCATCGAAAACAACCGCTATGCCATGGGCACGTCCGTTAGCCGGTCTTCGGCGCTGACCGATTTTTCCAAACGCGGCCAATCCTTCAACATTCCGGGCGAACAGGTCGATGGCATGGATGTGCGCGCGGTGAGGTCTGCCGCAGCGCGCGCCGCCGAATGGTGCCGGTCGGGCAATGGCCCGATGATCCTCGAAATGCAGACCTACCGTTATCGCGGCCACTCGATGTCCGACCCGGCGAAATACCGCTCGAAGGACGAGGTGCAAAAAATGCGCGAGGAGCGCGATCCAATCGAACAGGTTCGCGCCCGCTTGTTGGCAGCCAAGCAAGCCAGCGAAGACGATCTCAAGAAGATCGATGCGGAAGTCCGCACGATCATTGCCGAGGCCGCTGATTTCGCCACACGCGAACCCGAGCCGGACGCGGCTGAATTATGGACCGATGTTTTGGGATGATTGGCAGAGATAGTATCGGGCAAGACCAGTTTAGGACACCAGATGGCGACGAACATTCTCATGCCCGCGCTTTCGCCGACGATGGAACATGGCAAGCTCACGAAATGGCTGAAAAAAGAAGGTGATGTAGTGCGCTCGGGCGATGTCCTCGCCGAGATCGAAACCGACAAAGCGACCATGGAGGTTGAGGCGATCGACGACGGCACCCTTGCAAAAATTCTGGTGCCGGATGGCACCGACAATGTCGCGGTCAATACGCCGATCGCAGTGATCGCGGGGGAAGACGAGGACGCCGGAGCGGCGGTTCCCTCTCATCTTGAGCAGACGAAGCCTGCGTCTCCAAGAATGGACCGTGAGGCTCACGCGGCGCCCTCGCCCTTCGATATGGCCCCTTCGGGGCCTCGTCAGGGTGAAGGCTCGAAGGAAGCGCAGGCTTTTGAAACCGGCACCAAGCCAGAGCTGCCTGCGCAAGTGGCCCCGCCGGACGCGAAGAAAACTGGCCCGGAAATTCCGCACGGCACGGCGATGGTCACACTTACCGTCCGCGAGGCTTTGCGCGATGCGATGGCCGAGGAGATGCGCCGCGACGACAGCGTTTTCATCATCGGCGAAGAGGTCGCCGAATATGAGGGCGCCTATAAAGTCACGCAAGGGCTGTTGCAGGAATTCGGCCCCCGCCGGGTGGTGGATACGCCGATCACCGAACATGGTTTTGCCGGGCTCGGGATAGGCGCGGCCTTTGCAGGCTTGCGCCCGATCGTCGAATTCATGACCTTTAACTTCGCGATGCAGGCGATGGACCAGATCATCAATTCCGCCGCCAAGACGCGCTATATGTCGGGCGGGCAAATGGACTGTCCGATCGTATTTCGCGGCCCCAATGGCGCCGCTGCGCGCGTCGCCGCGCAGCACAGCCAGGATTACGCCGCATGGTATTCGCATATTCCGGGGCTCAAGGTTGTCATGCCTTTTTCGGCGGCCGACGCCAAGGG
>DATBQJ010000193.1:0-23071 GCA_036560885.1 Methylocella sp. | reverse complement strand
AACCGGCGGCACCATGGGGCTCGGCGCAGCGATCGCCTCGAACAAAGTCTTCGAGGCGTTTTTGTCGGATGAGCCAAACCATGCGCTGATGCACGGCCCGACCTTCATGGCCAATCCGCTCGCCTGCGCCGCCGCCAATGCGTCCCTCGATCTTTTTGAAAGCGAGCCGCGCCTTGCCCAAGTCGCGGCCATTTCCAAAATGCTCGCCCGTGGTCTCGAACCGGCCCGCGAACTGCCGCATGTGCGCGACGTGCGGGTGAAGGGCGCGATCGGTGTTGTCGAACTCGATTCGATCGATGATCTTTCCGCGCTCAAACACCGGTTTATCGAAGCGGGCGTGTTCGTGCGGCCGTTCCGCAACATCGTCTATCTGACCCCTGCCTTCACCATCGGCGAGGAGGATCTCGAGCGCCTCACCGGCGCGGTGGTCCAGGTTCTGCAACAATCGACGCGGCTTTAGTGCGCGCGAGCGCATTTTGGCCAGGACCCACATTCAGGAATGGGTTCACGCCCGCCGCGCGGCCGTGAGGGCGGGGGCAGGTGGATCATTTTCTGCGACGCTTGGCATCACCGCGTTTTGATATCATTGCGTGGTGTTGATGAGACTGGCGTTCCCACCCACCGCCGCGGTGTTGATCGAGATGGTTTGTTCGCGACAAAAACGGCTGAGGTAATGCGGCCCGCCCGCCTTGGGTCCGGTGCCCGACAAATTGAACCCGCCGAAGGGCTGGGTGCCGACGACGGCGCCGATCATGTTGCGATTGACATAACAATTTCCCGCCAGCCGCCGGCTTAAAATATGATCGATGGTGGCGTCGATGCGCGAATGCACGCCCAACGTCAACCCGGACCCGCTGGCTTCGATCGCGTCGAGCAATCCCTCAAGTTCGGCTGCCTCGTAACGAACCACATGGAGAACCGGACCAAAAATCTCGCGCTTCAGATCGCCCGCCCCGGCAATTTCGAAAATGTGGGGCGCGACATAAAATCCGCCGGGCGGCGCGCCCTGCGGTATCTCGCCCGCGAAGTGGACAATCGCCGCGTTTTTCATCGTTGCTATATGCGCGTTGAGGTTTGCCTTGGCGGCCGAGTCGATGACTGGGCCGATGTGAACTTGGAGTTCGCGCGGATCGCCGATCCTAAGCTCGCGCGCCGCTCCGGCGATCATCGCGATCATCTTGTCCGCGACATCCTCCTGGACGCAAAGAAGCCGGAGCGCCGAGCAGCGTTGCCCTGCGGAGCGAAATGCTGAGGCGAGGACATCGTCGCAAACTTGCTCCGGCAGGGCGGTCGCGTCGGCGATCATCGCGTTGATCCCGCCGGTCTCCGCGATCAACACGGGAATTGGCCCGTCCTTGGCGGCCAGCGCGCGGTTGATTTTTGTGGCGGTTTCCATCGAACCGGTGAAAGCTACCCCCGCCACTCCGGGCAAGGCGACAAGCTTCGCGCCAAGCTCGCCATCCCCCGGCAATAAATGCAATGCCTGGCCGGGTACGCCTGCGCAATGGAGCATCTCGATGGCCACGGCGGCGACCAAGGGCGTCTGTTCGGCCGGTTTGGCGAGGACGCTGTTTCCAGCGGCAAGCGCCGCGGCTATTTGGCCGAGGAAGATCGACAACGGGAAGTTCCATGGGCTAATGCAGACGAACACGCCTCGCCCATGACAATCGAGCCGGTTGTCTTCCCCGGTAGGCCCGGGCAAGACTGCCGCGCTGTCAAACAGCCGGCGCGCTTCTTGGGCGTAATAGCGGCAGAAATCGATTGCCTCCCGCCATTCGCCGATCGCGTCTTCCAACGTCTTGCCCGCCTCGGCTTGCAGCAGGCCCAGCAGTGCTGGTGCCTCCGCCTCGATGTAATCCGCGGCACGCTCGAGACAGGCCGCGCGCGCATCCGCCGACACATGCGACCAATCGCGAAATCCGGCGCGCGCATCGCGCATCGCTTCCGCCAGCAAGCCGGGCGCGGCCTCGTGCACAAGGCCAATCGCCGACCCATCGATCGGAGATATGGCGTGACGCGCGCTTCCCTCCCGCCGCACACCAGAGACGATGGGCGCCGCCTCCCGCATCCGCGCGGAATTCGCGATTCGATGGGTGAGGGCGGCAAGCGCCCGGCGATCGCCAAACTCTATTCCGTTAGCAGTCTTGCGCAGGGGCATGTGAATATCCGCGGGCAGCGGCAGGCCCGGCGCTCGGGCGCGGCCTTTATCGCCTATGATGGCTTGCGGTCTGACGATAAGCTCGGAACTTGGCACATGCGGATCGCCGAGACGCGCAACGAAGGAGGAGTTGGCGCCATTCTCAAGGAGACGGCGCACGAGATAGGCGAGCAGGTTTTCATGAATGCCGACCGGCGCGTAAATCCGGCACGCTAGCTCAGGGATTTCGGACCGCAAGGCAGTGAAAAGGTCTTCGCCCATCCCGTGGAGACGTTGGAATTCGAAGCCGCCGCTATCTCCAGCGATTTCGACGATTGTCGCAATTGTCAACGCGTTATGGGTGGCAAATTGCGGATAGACGATGCCGCGCAGGCCGAGGAGTTTTTTGGCGCATGCGATGTAATTGAGATCGGTCATCGCCTTGCGTGAAAACACCGGGTAATCGGCAAGACCGCGCTCCTGCGCGAGCTTAATCTCCGTGTCCCAATAAGCCCCTTTTACGAGCCGCAGCATCAAATGGCGTTCATGCCGGCGCGCCGCCGCGGCAGCACAATCGATCACGGCCAAGGCGCGCTTCTGGTAAGCCTGCACCGCTAAACCGAACCCGTCCCATCTCGCGAGCGACGGATCGCTCAACAACAAATCGGCAATATCGAGCGAAAGCTCCAGCCGGCTGGCTTCCTCGGCATCGATGGTGAAATTCAAATCGTGCCGTTTGGCCGCGCGAGCGAGATCGGCGACCCGTGGCGTAAGTTCGGCAAGCACACGCGGACGCGACAAAGGCTCGTAGCGCGGATGCAAAGCCGATAGCTTGACGGAAATGCCGGGCCGCTCCGGCAGGGGCTTGCTCCCGGCAGACCTGCCGATGGCTTCAATCGCATTTGCGTAGGAAGCAAAATAGCGCTGTGCGTCGGCCTGGGTGCGCGCGCCTTCGCCCAGCATATCGAAGGAAAAGCGGTGAAGCCGGCCGCTCGGCGAGTTCGCGCGCTCCAAGGCGTCCTCGATCGTTTGACCGAAGACGAAATGCGACCCCATGAGCTGCAAAGCCCGCCGCGCGGCGGGGCGCAAGGCGCCCATGCCAATCCGGTGCGCCAGCGCGGCGACTACTCCCTCCGGCGTTTTGCCCTTGCCGATGACGCGCGCGCCGACTCCAAGTGCCCAGGCGGCGGCGGCAACGAGGAGAGCCTCTGAATCCCCGGCGTGGCGGCTCCAATGGCCCGAGGCAAGCTTGTCTTCGATGAGTTTGTCGGTGGTGAAATCGTCAGGCACCCGTAGAAGCGACTCGGCGAGCACCATCAGCGCGAGACCCTCCTCCGACGACAAGGAATATTCGCGCAAAAGATCTTCGACCCCGCCGATGCGGATCGATTTCGTCCGCACCGCGGCGATGAGTCGAAGAGCGCGCCGGTCGATCCGCGCCTCGGCGTCGCTCGGAAGCGTCGCACCGGCGAGGAGTTTGGCGGCTAAAACCTCGTCTTCCTGAGCGTAAGGCGCCGAAAAACCGGAATGCAACGAATCCTGAATCATGCGCGGCATTTTCTGCAAGCGCTGCCAAACCTAAAATATGGGGTGGCCGGGCTGTGCCTGCAGCCTGGTCAGCGCCATGAATTCCGGCAAAATTTCAACCGGCGAGCCCGAGCACATCGGCCATCGCATAAAGGCCCGGTTTTTGGCTTCTGCCCCAGAGCGCCGCTTGCACGGCGCCGCGCGCGAAAATGCTGCGATCTTCCGCGATATGGGCGAGTTCGACGCGTTCGCCCGGCCCCGCGAAAATCACTTTGTGATCCCCGATCACAGTCCCGCCGCGCAACGACGCAAAACCGATATGTCCGGTCCCGCGCATGCCGGTGTGGCCGTCGCGTTCGCGAACAGAATGCTGTTCGAGTTTGACGCCACGCCCATTCGCCGCCGCTTCGCCGAGGAGAAGCGCGGTGCCCGACGGCGCATCGACCTTCATGCGGTGATGCATTTCCACGATCTCAATGTCGTAGTCTGGCCCGAGCGCACGGGCGACCCGCTCGACGAGAGCGGCAAGGAGATTAACCCCAAGGCTCATGTTGCCCGAGCGCACGATGACGGCGTGCCGCGCGGCGGCCTCTAACTTCGCAATATGGTCCGCGTTCAAACCCGTCGTGCCGATCACATGCACGATACGCGCCTGCGCGGCGAGCGCGGCAAGTGCGACCGTCGATTGGGGCGAGGTGAAATCGAGGATTCCATCGGCGCCTACGATGGTTGCAAGAGCGTCGCCGCTGATTGGGATACCCATTTGGCCGCAGCCGGCGAGCAGACCAGCATCCTGGCCGATCGCGATGGAATCAGGCTGCTCTATCGCTCCAGCGAGATGGGCGCCCGGCGTTTGCCGGATGATCTCGACGAGAACGCGGCCCATGCGTCCGGCCGCCCCCGCAACGACGAGCCGCATATCAGTCATGACCGGTCTCCCGCGATCCTATCCTTGCTTTGTTTATATTCCACTGCAACCGCAAGGAAAAGCGCGAACAGCCAAGCTGCCTGCGGATTTATCCTGCGAACTCAGTCTCTGTCATCGCGCCGTCATCGTGATCTACTAGGTAAAAATGCGCTCATGGCACGCAGGTTTGCCACGTGCCATAGCCACGCGCCGGGCCGGAGGTACGCCCGGCGTTTTGCGTTTCAAACCTCTGCATTTCAAGAAGTGGCGGCGGCAATTTCCGCGATGATCGCATTGGCCGCCTCGCGCGGATTCTTCGCCTGTGTAACTGGCCGGCCAACGACGAGGTAGTCCGCTCCGGCGGCGATGGCAGCAGCGGGTGTCATGGTTCTTTTCTGGTCGGCAGCCGCCACGCCCGCCGGTCTTATTCCGGGCGTCACGAGGATCATATCCCGGCCAAAACGCGCGCGCACGGCGCCCGCCTCCTGGGCGGAAAGGATCAATCCGTCGAGACCCACTGCGCGCGCCTGCTCCACGCGCCTTGCAACGAGATCCGCGACGCCGCACGCATAACCAGCATCCGCGAGATCGCGGTCGTCGTAAGATGTCAGCACGGTCACGCCAAGAAGGCGCAGCGAAGAGCCTGCGGCGGCCAATTTTGCCGCCTTCATTGTTTGCGGATAAGCGTGAACCGTCAAAAATCTTGCGCCGAGACCAGCGACCAGCGCGCATGCCCGGCTTACCGTTACCGCAATATCGTGCAGCTTGAGATCGAGAAAGACCTGTTTCCCATCCTTCATCAATTCCTGCGCATAGGGCAGGCCTCCGCCATAAGCGAGTTCCAAACCAATTTTATAAAAACTCACGCTATCGCCGAGCTTGTCCACGAGCGCCCGGGCTTCCTGCGGCGTCGCAAAATCGAGCGCGACGATAAGTTTTTCGCGGGCAGTGGCCGCCTGTTGCAGGGTAGGGCCCGCTGCGGTCATTTACGGCCAGCGCGAATGATCGATGCTGGGCACCTTGCGTACGTTGTTTAACCGGGACTCCGCCCACACTCCCTTCCGCGAGGATTGGCCAGGTCGCGTCTCGATTCCAAGTCTGGCCTTGGCGGCCGCGAGCTCTTTCTTCAGGTCGAGATGGATTTTTTCGGTCCCGAGCTTAAGTTTGTCGAAGAATTCTTGCGCCGGGTTTTGCCGCTTTTGTACCACGTTCTTAGCTGCCTGTGCCTGGCGCCGGTATATCCAGACACGCGCGGGCGGGAGGTTTAACCAAACTGGCGGGGAGGGTTCGACATGAAAATCGAGCGCCAATGCTTCGTCGCGGGGTACCGGCGAATCCCGGCCATAAGTGAATTGGACGAAACACCCGTCAGGGCGCATGCAATCGAAGGCATCCGCGAGCAGCGCGAGCCTTTGCGTCTCCGGTTTCAATAGGAGCGGCAGGCTCGATACGACCGCGGCTGCCGGCCGGCGAAGCCGCCCATTCAAGGTCTGCGCCAATTGATACGCGTCCCCTTTGATGACATGGACGCCGGGAAATCGCTGCTTGAGGAGCTTGCAGAAGTTGGGGTCGAATTCCACGAGGAAAAGCCGGCCTGGCGCGATGCCGCGCTCCAAAAGCGCCTCCGTGATCGCGCCCGTACCGGGGCCCAGTTCGACAACCGGTCCGGCTTTGCGTGGATCGACGTAACGCGCCATCATGCGCGCCAAAAAACGTCCCGATGGAGAGACCGCGCCGGCCACCGCTGGATTGTCGAGCCACGATCTAAAGAAGCGCGCCTCGTAGGCCAGCCGTTCCTCGATCGGCGTGTTGGGCTTTGATGAGCTGCGCCGGTCCGCGCGCGCGGGTTGGCTACGCACAAAGAGTCCTCCCTCATGACGCGGGGATACTTTCCCGCGCAAAACCGCCGGCAAAGGGCGAAGCGTCACAAAACATAAATAAAGGGAACGAGCAAGGTTTGCGCGCGCCGCGGACTCATTGCCCGCTCAAATTCTCGAAGAAGTCTTTCATCCTGGCAAAAAAGCCAGCGGATTCCGGATGGGTTTTTGGCGAGGACAGCGCTTCGAATTCGGCAAGGAGTTCGCGTTGCCGCTTGGTCAGACTTTGCGGCGTTTCTACTGTCACCTCGATATAAAGATCACCAGTATCGCGCGATCTCAAAACCGGCATGCCCTTGTTTTTCAGTTTGAATTGCTTGCCGGATTGGGTGCCTTCCGGAATTCTGACCTTGGCCTCGGTGGCATCGAGCGTATGGACGCTGACTTCCGCGCCGAGTGCTGCCTGGACCATCGAGACCGGAACGCGGCAAAACAGATCCGCGCCGTCGCGCTGAAAAAAAGGATGCGGCTTCGTCGACACGAAGATGTAGAGATCGCCCGCCGGACCGCCCTTGGCCCCGGCCTCCCCTTCGCCGCCAAGACGGATCCGCGTCCCATCCTCGACACCAGGCGGAATATTGACGGAAAGGCGGCGTTCGCGGGTGACCCGGCCCGAGCCGCCGCAGGCATGGCATGGATCGTCGATGATTTCGCCGCCGCCGTGGCAATGCGGACATGTTCGTTCGATCGCGAAGAAGCCTTGCTGCGCCCGCACGCGACCGTGTCCACCGCAGGTCGGACAATGCCGCGGTTTCGCGCCAGCCTTGGCACCCGATCCCGCGCAAGCCTCGCAGGCGACCGAGGCTGGCAGGGTAATCGACGCCGTTTTCCCGTGAAACGCCTGTTCGAGCGAAATCTCCAAATTGTAGCGGAGATCCGAGCCGCGCGCCGGACCCTTGCGTCCGCCGCGCCGGCCGCCCATCACATCGCCGAAAAGGTCGTCGAATATATCCGCCATCGACGCCGCGAAGCCGTCCCCTCCGGTTCCGAAACCGCCATGTTCGAAGGCGGCATGACCGTAGCGATCATAAGCCGCCCGTTTCTGCGAATCCGACAACGCTTGATAGGCTTCGTTCAGTTCCTTGAACTGAATTTCGGCCTCCGTATTACCGGGGTTGCGGTCAGGATGACATTGCATCGCCGCCTTCCGGAATGCCGACTTCATTTCGGCGTCCGTGCAGCTTTTGGAAACACCAAGAATTTCGTAATAGTCCCGTCTCATCATCGTGCTTCGCGTTCCAATCCGTACGCCCGCCGGAGCTTCTCGCTTTGTGTTCCTGGCGCCGCCTCATCCCCTCGCCAAAAAATATATCTAGCCCCGCGCTATTCCAACCGCATCTCGATGCCAGCCCCACGCCCGTTAGGCAAGTATCCGCGCCATAAAATGCGCGGGCGGCAAGGCAAGGGATGCGCCGGAACCACGCCCCACGCCGAAGATAAAGATCCCCGCCGCACGCTAAAGCATGATCGCCGATAAGTGAAATCTGATTTCGCTAAAGCGCCCCCCAAAAACCGACAGCTTCGAGGCTGACCCGCTTTGAGCCAAATCGAATCCCCCTCGAAGCGCCAATAATGCAACCCGCCGCATAGGAGGCACGATTCCCATGCGCCTCCGGCCTAGTTACGCGGATTTCTTCTTGTCGTCGGGACCGACCTCCTTGAAGTCCGCATCGATGACATCGTCCTTTGTCTCGGCATGCGCAGCCTCCGCGCCTGGCTCACTGCCTTGGGCCTTATACATCGCTTCGCCGAGCTTCATAGACGCTTGCACAAGGTCATTCGTCCTGGCCTTGATCGCTTCGGCGTCCTCGCCTTCAAGAGCCGATTTCAAGGCGCCAATCGCGGCCTCGATCGCGCTCTTGTCGGATTCGGCGACCTTGGTCCCGAATTCCGCCAGAGATTTTTGAGCGGTATGAATCATTGCCTCACCATGATTCTTGGCATCGACGAGTTCACGGCGCCTCTTATCTTCGGAAGCGTGCGACTCGGCGTCCTTAACCATTCGATCAATATCGCCTTCATTGAGGCCGCCGGAGGCCTGGATTCGGATCTGCTGCTCCTTGTTGGTTGCCTTGTCCTTCGCCGAGACGTTGACGATGCCGTTGGCGTCGATATCGAAAGTAACGTCGATTTGCGGCACGCCGCGCGGCGCGCTGGGGATCCCGACGAGATCGAACTGGCCAAGCAGCTTATTGTCCGCCGCCATTTCGCGTTCGCCCTGGAAGACGCGGATAGTAACCGCCGTCTGATTATCTTCCGCGGTCGAAAATACCTGGCTCTTCTTGGTCGGAATCGTCGTGTTGCGTTCAATGAGCCGCGTGAACACGCCACCAAGAGTCTCGATGCCGAGGGACAGAGGCGTCACGTCGAGCAATAGCACGTCCTTCACGTCGCCCTGGAGGACGCCAGCCTGAACCGCCGCGCCGATCGCGACGACTTCGTCGGGATTGACCCCTTTGTGCAGCTCTTTGCCGAAGAAGCTTTTGACCACGTCTTGCACCTTGGGCATCCGGGTCATGCCGCCGACGAGAACGATTTCATTGATCTCGCCCGCGCTAAGCCCCGCGTCCTTCAAGGCCTTGCGGCACGGTTCGACGGTTTTTTGGATCAGATCGTCGACAAGCGCCTCGAACTTCGCCCTGGTGAGTTTCAAGGTGAGATGTTTCGGTCCCGTGGCATCGGCGGTGATATAGGGCAAGTTGATTTCGGTTTGGGTCGCGGACGACAATTCGATCTTGGCTTTTTCGGCCGCTTCCTTAAGGCGCTGGAGCGCGAGCTTGTCCTTTTTCAGGTCGATCCCATTGTCCTTCTTGAACTCGTCGGCAAGATATTCGACAAGCCGGACATCGAAATCCTCGCCACCCAGGAAGGTGTCGCCGTTGGTCGATTTCACCTCGAATACGCCATCGCCGATTTCGAGGATGGAAATGTCGAATGTGCCGCCGCCGAGATCGTAGACCGCGATGACCCCCGAGCCTTTCTTATCGAGGCCATAGGCGAGCGCCGCCGCGGTCGGCTCGTTGATGATGCGCAAGACTTCGAGGCCCGCGATCTTGCCGGCGTCCTTGGTCGCCTGCCGCTGGGCATCGTTGAAATAGGCCGGAACGGTAATAACCGCCTGGTGCACCTCCTGGCCAAGATAGGCTTCGGCGGTCTCCTTCATCTTTTGCAAAATAAAGGCGGAAATCTGCGAGGGGGAATATTGTTTGCCATCCGCCCCGACCCAGGCGTCGCCGTTCGAGGCGCGAATAATCTTATAAGGGACGAGGCCCATGTCCTTCTTGGTCATCGGGTCGTCGAAAGTCCGCCCGATAAGCCGCTTGATCGCAAAAAACGTCCGTTCGGGATTGGTGACTCCCTGCCGCTTGGCCGGCTGGCCAACGAGACGCTCGCCGTCGTCCGTGAATGCAACGATGGACGGCGTGGTCCTTGCCCCCTCGGCATTTTCGATAACCTTCGGCGCCGTACCTTCCATGATCGCCACGCAAGAATTGGTGGTGCCAAGGTCGATTCCGATGACTTTAGCCATGATTGTTCTTCCTTTCGATCCGCAAGACCACCGGATCCCGAGGCGATCCGGCAAATGGGCGGACGGACTGCCGCCCGGTCCTCGATTAAGTTCAAATTGGTATGGGAGCGCATGAGCGCAAGATACGCCGAATATAAGAGGATGATCGAGGTGTGCAAGACGAAGGTTCGACGGACGCGGTGACTTTCCAGAATTTTTCCCCCCGATGCCGCCAAAAAGCGTATTGCCTTTCCGCCGAAATCCAGACGGGAATCCGGTAAGTTTGCCTTGTTTCGACGATCCAGACGCGCAAATGTGCCACGCCGCCGCCGAAAGTGCTATCGTGCCGCGGCATTTGATCGAGGCGGGATTCCACTTGCGTTATTTTCCTTTGGTTGTGCTGCTAGCGGCTCTCTTAATCCCGGCGCAGGTGCAAGCGCAATTGATGCTTCCGGGCGCCCTCCAGGCGTCGCCTTCCACAGCGGGTGCCGCGCCGGGGCAAACAGTGAAACCACCGGGACTGAAGCCCCCTTCGGAAGAAACGATTATCGGGCAAGAACTGTCGCGCGACGGTTTTGCCGGGGTCATGGCCTTCCAGCGCGGGTCCGGCAATGCGCTCGAGATCACGAGGCTTGCAATCGCCGGAGAAGAAATTTCGCATCCAGGCGAACAATGCCAGGTCGAAGTGGCCGCGGACGCCCCGATCCAAACAAAATTCGCCGGGCGGCCGAATGGCGTATCCCGCTATGACGTTGCGGTCGAAGCTTGCCCGTTTTCACTTGATGTGCTGGAGGGAGCCGTCTTCGTCACCCGCACACCCCACACATGCGATGTACAGGCAGCAGATTGCCGGGCCGACCCAGCCGGGCTATGGGGGCCCAAAGGGAACGCTTTCGGTCCCGATCAGACGAAGCAGCTGGAGCGCGAGCGGGGCCGTGCCGAATCGAATATGCGCGTAAGGTTCCGCGCGTTGCTGACGAGCGCCGGCAAGGACAAAGAGGCCATCAAGCAAATCGCCGGTGAACAGGCGGGATTCTCATCGGAGCGCGAAGTAATCTGCCGCAATTACTTGGGCGAGGATACTCACGGCTTCTGCGCGCTGCGGATCACAGAGGCTCGCGCGCTCGCCTTGCAAGCGGCGTTTGAGGAGCGCGCGAAGGCAGTTGCGAAACCGGCGAAGGCAACGAAGAAACCCGCGTCAAATTTCAAGCGAAAATCGAACGCGAGTCCCGGGCCTGAACCCGTCCCCGTACCCCAATCGGACGCTGGGCCCATGTAGCCGCGTTGTTTCACATAGAAAAACACGCGGATAAGTTGAAGTTAGAGCGGAAGTTACGCGCGGCTTCAATTTGATCGCCAGTAGAAGTAGAACGCCGGAACAGAATTTCGCTATCCTTTCGGTAAAAATCCGGCTTCAATAGTCATGGCCGAGGGCACTCGGCGCCGAGGAGCATGACGTGGGAGCCACCTTCGTATCCGCACGGGCATCGATGGCTAAAGCGCTGGCCGTTTTGGTGTTTGCCGCGCCGGCCGCCGCCCAGACAAGCGACGCTGCCAATCCGCCCCCGGCCGCCTCGGGCACCGCAACTTCCTCGGAACTCACGGCGCGTTTCGTCGCGAGCGCAATCCCCACCACCAATTTCATAGCCGCCGCAAGCCGCCTCGCAACCGCATATTCACGCAACGGCAAGGTCCGGAAATTCGCGGAAGCGCTTGCCAAGGATCAGACGGCGGTCGCCAATTCCCTGGATACTTGGGTCAACGTGAACGGTCCCGTCGTTACCCTCCGCTCTCCCTATACGGGAAAGATCGGGCCGGGCGCCGCCAAATTAAGCGCGCCGCAACTGCTGCCGCCTCAACGCAGCAATTTGCAGCGCCTTTCGGCCTCGCAGGGCCGCGACTTCGATCCGCTCTACATCTCCATCCTGACGGAGGCTTTGGTCCAACTTCAAACGCTGTATCGCGATTTTTCACTAACCGACGCGGATCCGGGCTTGAAAGCTATTGCCGATCGTGAATTGCCGAAGGTCGAGCAAACAATTTCGGCGCTCCACGCGCTGTGATCCCAATCGTCGTTCCAAAAGCGGTAGGGGTAAGCCGCCCCCACATCCGGCCCGCGTCTACTTCGCTGCGCGGGCTTTCATGGCATGACCGGCCAAGGTCTTGCCAAGCGACCAAACGGCGCCCGGCACGCGATGGCTATCAGCGATGACCGCGTCAAAGCTGCGTTCGATCCACGCGCAATCCGCATCAGTTATGATGAGCGCCGGAAGAAGTTTTACCGTGTGGTTCGCATGGCCCGCGACCTGGACAAGAATTTTATGATCCTTAAACAACGGGATAGTGATGAGCTGGCAAAACAGGCCAGGGCTTACCGATTCGAGCAGCGTCCAGGCTGCCTTGAGCTTGAGCGAACTGGGAGACCCGAATTCGACGCCGATCATGAGGCCTTTACCGCGCACCGTTTTGACGAGCTCGTAGCGCTTCGCCATGGCCTCGAAGGCGGCGAGAAGCCGGGTTCCCGTCTGCGCGGCCTTTTGAACGAGCCCCTCGGCTTCGATCACTTCGAGAGCAGCGAGGCCGGCCGCCATGGCGAGATCGTTCTTTCCGAAGGTCGAGCCATGGACCACCGCCCGGTCCATGCGGTTGAACACTTTCTCAAAGATTGCCTTGCGGGTTAGCACCGCGCCGACGGGCACGTGACCGCCGGAGAGCGTCTTGGCAAGCAAGACGATGTCGGGCTCGACGCCCCAATGTTCAATTGCGAGGAATCGTCCGGTACGGCCCATCCCGGTCTGGATTTCGTCGGCGATGAACAAGGTCCCATATTTGCGGCATAGCGCCTGGGCGCCGCGAAGATAGAGATCGTCCGGAAGATTGACCCCCTTGCCTTGGATCGGTTCGACGATGAAGGCCGCGACGGCGCGCCCGGACAAGGCTTTTTCCAAAGCAGCGAGATCGTTGAACGGAATTGGGGAGCAGCCAGGGAGAAGCGGACCGAAGCCCTCCCTGAAAATTCCATCGCCATTCAACGACAAGGCGCCGTAGGTCAAGCCGTGAAAGGCGTGATCGCAATAGACAATGCCGGGACGCCGAGTGGCGCGGCGCGCGAATTTAAGTGCGGCCTCGACAGCTTCCGACCCGGAATTCGTAAAGAAAACCTTGTCAAGAAACGGAACAAAACCAAGCAAGCGCTCGGCGAGCAGTCCGGCGAGAACGGACACGTCCATCTGCACGAGATTGGGCAGATCGCTCGCAAGGACGCTGTTCAATGTTTCGCGTAGCAAGGGATGGTTGCGGCCGATTCCAAAAACGCCCCATCCGCTGAGAAGGTCAAGATAGCGGTTGCCGGCGCGATCAAACAGATATTGGCCGTGGCCAGCGCGGAAGCCGACGTCGAACCCGAGCGTCTGCACCACGTTCACCATCATCTCGTTCAGATGTTGCGCGTGCAGGCTATAGCGTTCCGCTTCCCTTTCGGCCAGCATGGCGCCGATATCAAAGGGCCGGCCGCGCCGGTTGAATTTCGTCTCTTGAACCTGCGTGTTGCTCATATCCGGCGCCTTGCTCGCGGAACGATGGAGAAAGTATTTTCCGGCATTTCAGCCTGCGTACGCCACCTTCGGCCAATGCGCCGGGACGTCGTGCCTATCCGCAAACCTAAATCAAAGTCTTACCGGTCGCGGCACCCAAAGGAAAATCTGCTCCAAACTCGAGCTCTAACATCCGAACTCAATCAAAGATAGCAGACTTGCGCTAGCGATAGCACCTCGGCGCGGCGGCAATGCCATGCGGTGGAAATTTGTTTGCGCCGCGGCATCCGGCTTAGGGAAGGGCCGTGCAGGTGAATCTTTTCGCCCCGGCCGTTAAAAGGGAGGAGTTCAACTGGCCGCACTGCCACCCGCGAGCGCCGCAAACAGCAAAACCAGCCCCAAACCCAAGACCGCGAGGGCGGCGCCGGCCTCGAACAGGCGCCCCGCAATTAAGGCCTGGCCAGAACCCCCCTTGGAATATTTGACCGCCGCGTTTTTGGCGAGGACAGCGCCACTGGCGAGGGCTGCCGTGGTGATCGCGGTGCCAAGCGACATCGCCGCCACCGCAAAAACGCCCGCCAGAAAAATCCCTTGCGCCAGTGCGAAGACAAGAACGAGGATTGCGCCAGAGCAGGGGCGCGATCCGGCCGCCATCATCGTTAACAGAGCGCTTTTCCAAGAAAATCCAGCTCCGAGCGTGCGCGGATCGGGCGCGTGGAAGTGGGCGCAGCCAGGGCCGTGGACATGATTCCCCGCACAATCGCTGGCGTGAAAGGCGCGGGCCCTTCCCTCCGCCACACCCGCGACGGCGGGCACGGCGCGCCAAGCGGCAAGAAGGGCCGCGCCTTTCACGTAAACCAAAGCGCCGCCGAGCACTGCTATGCCGGCATAGCTCGCGATCTCGACCGTATTGGCGGCCGCCGTCATGTGCTTGGCCGTCGCCTTGAAGACCACGGCACCAATTCCGACGATCGCGACCGCGCTAAAGCCTTGCAGGAGCGCCGCGCCAGCGGCAATCGCGAGACCCCGCCGCAAGGCGCGCTCATCCGCGAGCATATAGGAAGCAATCACCATTTTGCCGTGGCCAGGGCCCGCGGCGTGAAAAATCCCATAAGCGAGACTTAAACCCGCCAATCCCCAAGGGGCCGCGCCGCTTTGTTTGGCGGCACGGATGGCGCCGCTTAACAGCCGATAAAAGCCTGCCTCCTGCGCCAGGATCCAGCCCATCATTGCGCCGTGCGCCCCGCCAGCGCTACCCTCATTGGCACCGACCGCGAAGGGGTGATGCACGCCTTGCCCTAGGGATTGGGACGACGCCAGGACGGCCACAGAGAGCAATGCAAGGGGCAAAACCGGCCGGGCGGCGGCAAGGACTTGCCCCGCACGCCGCCAAACCGCCGCGCAAGTAACCTGAATTGAGCTCAACACGGCCTCACGGACAAGCGACAATAATCCGGCTCGCGAGTTTGATCCCGAAATCATAACCCGGCGAAAGACCGCTAAAAAAAGATTCCGACAGTTTTTTGGTGTCCTCGGCGGCCAAGGGTTTCGAACCGAGCAGATTGACCGAGCACCCTTTAGGCGCGCGGTCCATGCTGACCGGATCCTGCTGTTCCATCTCGAAAGCCACGAAATAGGTTGGATCATAGACTTGAAAGGAGAAGGCTTTCGCAGCGCTGGCGGGAGTTTTCAACGGGAGCGTAAACCGAAGAACCACGCGTTTGTCTTCCCGCTCTTCCAGCGAGTAGTCGATGGGCGCCCCAAATTCGATCTTTGCGTTGGCTGCCTTGGCATAAGTGAAATAGTCGAATTCGGCGAGAGATTCGACATTCGTCTTGGCGAGCGGCGCCAACTCTTCCTTGGTCATGAGCTGGCCGTCCTTAGCCTGCCCCTCCGTCACGAAAGCCGAGTACATCTCGTCGAATGTCCAGGAGTTGCGGATGGCCTCGATCTCGCCTTTTGCGTCGAAAATCACCTGCGCTCGCGCCGATACCCACACATGCGGGTGGGCCGCCGCGTTTTGGGCGAGACCGGCAGCAAACGCAGCGATAAGGAAAAATCTCGAACAGTGATGCCTGAGCATGAAGAGTCCTTCGGCGGGCGGGGGAGGCGCCAGGTCTGAACAGCATTGCGCGATCGCCGCGCCGGGAGCCGCGGAGCCAGACGACCGCAATCATCCCGCTTCAAAACCGTAGCCCTCGTGGCAAACCTCGCAAACGCCGTTTGCCATCCCCCAATCAGACTGCGGCCGATTTGGAAATTCTCCC
Organism: Methylocella sp.; assembly: GCA_036560885.1. Classification (GTDB taxonomy): domain Bacteria; phylum Pseudomonadota; class Alphaproteobacteria; order Rhizobiales; family Beijerinckiaceae; genus Methylocapsa. The sequence continues at coordinate 7,315 of DATBQJ010000193.1, read as the reverse complement.
AACGCGCCACGCCTTCAAGAACTTGATACTACCCCCGCCCGATGCGGGCGACGCCCTCCTTGGCGATCTGGCTGTTCGGATCGAACATGAGCGCGCGCTGATAGGATTCGATGGCCTTTGCGCGGTTCCCTGATCTTTCGTAAGCCAAGCCAAGGCCGGCCCAGGCGTCGGCATTCTTGTTGTCGACATTGAGCGCGGCGTTGAAATCCTCGATCGCCTTGTCGCTTTTGCCGATCGCGATCAGACTTTGCCCGCGCGCCTGGTAGGGCGCTCCGGCGAACGGATCGCGATCGATCGCATTGTCGAAGTCGGTGATCGCCTGCGCATGCTGGCCTTCGCGCTGATAGATCAAACCCCTTGCGTGAAAGGCCTGGGCATTTTCGGGGTTGAGTTTGATCGCCTGGTCGAGATCGGCCCGCGCGTCGTCGAGTTTGCCTTGAACCCGCAAAAGATTGGCGCGGCCGAGATAGGCCGGCGCGTGGCTGGGATCGGCGGCGATGGCAGCGTCGAAATCGGCAAGCGCCGCGTCGTCGCGGTTGATCTGGCGATAAGCGAGCGCCCGGTTGGTCAGGGCAGCCGCATTGCCGGGAGCGAGCTTGATCGATTGGCCGAAATCCGCAATCGCCTCTTGAAACTTGCCAATCCTTGCGTAGGCAACGCCGCGGGTATTGTAGGCTTCGGCGCTCGCCGGGTTGCGCTGAATGACGTCGGTCAGGGACGCTAGGTTTGCCTCGGCCTCCTGCGGCGATTGGTGCGCCACTTCGGCGACACCAGTTCCCTGTTTGCCCATGAGGTTGGTCGCCGTTTCGCAACCGGATAGGGACAGGGCAGCCGCCAACAAAAAGAAGCAGCCGCCAACGCGCCGCCGGACCCGATTCGGAGTTTTGACCAAGGCCGCGAAAACCATCATCCGGTCACTCTAACCCGCCTTCACACAAAGACGGGGTGCCGCCGCCGCCCGGGGCGAAACTACTATTCCGCTTCACTATTTGCAACGCAAGGAACAGCCGATGGCTCAAACGGTCGCTAAGCTAGCGGCCGGGAGGTGGAGTATAGTCGAATTGAGTAAGCGCTCATCGCGCCCCCACTAGGGGCTTGGGCTTCATCGGCAGAAGTCCTTCGCGCTGCAATTTTTTGCGAGCCAACTTGCGGGCCCGGCGCACGGCCTCCGCCTTCTCACGGGCGCGCTTTTCCGATGGCTTTTCATAATGACCGCGCAGTTTCATCTCGCGGAAAATGCCCTCCCGCTGCATCTTTTTCTTGAGCGCCTTGAGGGCCTGATCAACATTATTGTCGCGAACGAGAACTTGCACGCAGGAGTCCTTCGGTGAGGCGCCAGCCATCGCATGATGGGACGAACCTATTTGGGAGCATTAAAGACACGGCCGCCCTGGCGCTGCGAGGCACCCGGACGGCGAAACCATGCCGATAACAGACCCGGCGCCATCTGTCCAGCGAAGGTACGCCGTGGCGGAGACCTCTTCGAGGCCCGGCCTGCCGACTCCTTTGGGTGGGGCAGCGCCGTAATGTGGCGCCCTCGATTGGGTCGGCGAACCCTATGCTCCTAATAGAAACCTGGAATCAGCCGCGACGACGTGCGGGCGCGGTAAACCTCGTATTCGGCGCCAAAATGGGCGTGCAGCAGCCTCTCTTCCGCGCGAATGCGCGCGACGAGCGGCGGGATCATGAACGCCGTGAGCAGGAGACCCACGCCCGACCGGAAGGCGAGGACCCACCCCAGCGAACCGATAAGCAATCCCAAATAGCTGGGGTGGCGGATGACGCCATAGATGCCGCTGGTGACCAGCGTGTGCCCGGGCTGGATGGCGACGAGCCCGCTGAACCGGTTTCCGAGCACGGCAACGGGCCAGAGCCGCAGCGCGCCGCCGGCCGCGAAGAGGACGATGCTGAGCCAGCGTATGGTGTCGCCGTCGAGCGTCCAGAACTCTTTGCGGTCCGTCAAAGCCGGCAGATAGGCGGCGAGCAACCCGAGCAGTCCAATAACCGCGATGATCCAGCGGTTGCCACGGTCCTCGCGCACCCCCGGACTGATATTGCCGCCGGCGAACAGTGCCGCGCCAGCCATAATGAAAAGCAGCACCGTAAGCGCGATCAGCGCCGGGTGAGCGAAGAAGGCGGCAGGACCGCCCCAGCCGAGGACGGCAAGGCCCAAATATACGGCCGTGCCCATCATGATCACTATCGCACGGACGATCAATGGGAGCATTGGCGGTAGCCTCGGTTACGCGGGCGAACCTTACACCGGGGATGCCTTCCCGCAAACCTGTCAAGCCATCCGGGCGCCGCCGCCGCGCTTCAAGAAGTGCACCAAAAGATCGATCGATCTTACATGACCGAAGAAGAGACCATCGTCTGGCGCCTTGTAAGGTTTTGGCTCCCGCACCAAAATGCTTCGCGTGAAACAATTTGGAAATGTTGGGAATGCTGGAAACACGCCCCGGCTTGTGGATTTGGCCGTACAATCCCCCGCCACATGGCTTGATCTAGCGCGCTTTGCCGAGAAAGGCGGCAAACGCGGCGCGAGCTTCCTCCGACCGCATGGCGGCGGAAAATAGCCATGCCTCCTCCTCGATACGGGCCAGAATTTCCGGAGTCTCGCCGCGCATGAGCTGCCGCGTGGCGGCAATTGCCGCGCGGGGTTTTGCCGCGAGCCGCGCTGCCCTCTCGATCGCGAACCCGTAGAGCTCGCAAGCCGGAACGATGGCATTGGCAAGCCCAAGCCGCACCGCCGATTCGGCGTCGAAGGGTTCGCCAAGTAGCATAAGCTCCGCCGCTTTAGCCATGCCAATCCGGCGTGGAAAAAGCAACGAGGACGCCGCCTCCGGCACCAGGCCAAGGTCGACGAAAGGCAGACGAAAAACCGTATCCGGCGCGGCGTAGACGAGATCGCAATGGAGCATCATCGTTGCGCCAATGCCGATCGCGATCCCTTCGATCGCGGCAACGAGCGGCGTTTCGCAAGCAGCGAGAGTCCTGATGAATGTAAAAGCAGGAAATTCCCCCGGCTCCGCAGGTGCTTCGAGAAAATCCCCAATATCATTGCCCGCCGTGAACACCCCGCCAGACCCGGCGAACACCACCGCGCCGATGGACGGATCGCTGTCAGCCCGCCGCAAGGCCTCGGTCGCGGCCATATACATCGCACGGTTGAGCGCGTTCTTTTTGTCTGGCCTGTCGAAGGTCACGCAAAGAACGGCACCATCGCGGGTGATTTTGACATTTGGCGAAAACATCATTGGAGCAGCGCGGCGGCGCCCGCATGCACCGAGTCTGCGCCGCGAGTAGCCTCGCGTTCGAGACCGCTTGCGCCAGTGGCAATATTTTCGGCAAAAAAGCGAGCCGTCGCGATCTGCGCCGGCAATGTGGAATCGCCATTGCCCGCTTGAGAAAGCCGCTGCGCGGCAAGCGCACCTCTTGCCAGTGCCGTGCCGCCCAACGCAATAGCAAAAAGCCGCAAATAGGGCGTCGCACCCGCGAGCGCATCGCCGGCGCGTGTCGTCACAGCGTCCAGCATAAAGGCGGTGGCGCGATCGAGCGCGTCTACAGCTTCCGTCAAACATGATTCCATTTCGCCGAAAGCCTCGGAATTGCTGTTTCGCAGCGCCTCCACCGCCGCGCGCATAGCAACGATTTCGCGATGCACTGTAGCACCTCCCGACAGTCCGAGCTTACGCTGCACCAAATCGATTTCCTGAATGCCATTGGTGCCTTCGTAGATCGAAGCGATCCTCGCATCGCGGAGAAATTGCGCCGCGCCGGTCTCTTCGATATAGCCCATACCGCCATGAACCTGGATTCCCAGCGAGGCAACCTCATTGCCGATGTCGGTGGAAAAGGCCTTGGCGACCGGCGTCAACAAGGACGCTCGCTGACCTGCCACGTCGCGTGCGGAAATGTCTTTTTCCCGGTGCGAACGGTCGATCGACTCGGCCGTCATAAAGCAGATCGCCCGCGCGGCGGCCCTCAGCGCCTTCATCGTCATCAGCATGCGAGCAACGCCTGGATGTTGCACGATAGGACTCATCACGTCGCCCTTGCCGCCAAGAGCATGACCCTGGCGTCTCTCCTTTGCGTAGGCGAGCGCTTGCTGAAACGCGCGCTCGGCGATCGCGACGCCTTGCACGCCGACATTGAGCCTAGCGCTGTTCATCATTGTGAACATGCAGGCAAGCCCCTTGTTCTCCTCGCCGACAAGAAAGCCAATCGCGCCGCCATGATCGCCATAAACCATCGTGCAGGTGGGCGAGGCATGGATACCAAGCTTATGCTCCAACGAGACGCAATGGACATCGTTGCGCGCGCCAAGCGCGCCATCGGCACCGGCCAAAAATTTTGGCACAAGGAAGAGCGAAATGCCGCGCGTTCCCTTCGGCGCATCGGGCAGGCGCGCAAGCACAAAATGAACGATATTTTCGGTCATGTCGTGCTCGCCATAGGTAATAAAGATTTTGGAGCCGAAAAGTTTGTACGTTCCGTCTTGCTGCCGCTCGGCTCTGGTTTTGAGCGCGCCGAGGTCGGAGCCCGCCTGCGGCTCCGTCAAATTCATGGTGCCGCTCCATTCGCCCGAGATGAGCTTTGCAAGATAGACCGCCTTCAACGATTCGCTCGCATGCGATTGCACAGCGTCGATCGCGGCAAGCGTCAGCAGAGGGCAAAGGCTGAACGCCATGTTCGCCGCGCTCCAGATTTCGATGCAGGCGGTATTCAGGAGCACCGGCAGAGCCGTGCCGCCATATTCGGATGGACCTGTGATCGCGTTCCATCCTCCCGCGGTCCAGGCCCGGTAAGCCTCGGCAAAGCCGGGCGCGGTCTTGACCATTCCCGCTTCGAACGTCGCGCCCGCCTTGTCGCCGGCGCGGTTCAAGGGCGCGAGAACGTTTCCGGCGAATTTTCCTGCTTCCGTTAGGGTCGCCTCGGCAAAACCATCGCCAAGATCAGAATAGATTCCATCCTTCAGTCCAAGGTCCAGCCCCGCCTCATGGGTCATGGCGAAAAGAATGTCGGCAATGGGCGCGCGATAAGTCATGACTGTCTCCGCGAATGACTGTGTCCTTTGACTGCGAAGAACTCCGCGTGCCAAGGATGCACCACATCAAGGATTGAATTATAAGCCACTTGCCCGTGTTGTGTCGTCAAAGATGAATGCCAGCGAATGAACAGCGGTTTTGTTGCGCGTGATTCCGCGCCCCCCGCGCAACGAAAATTGGCGGCGGACGCGGCGGGCATTGCCGAGGCGGCACGCGTCTTGCGTAGCGGTGGTCTCGTCGCGTTTCCCACGGAGACGGTCTACGGCCTGGCCGCCGACGCGACCTCGGACGCGGCTGTCGCCCGCATTTATGCGGCAAAGGCAAGGCCAAAATCCAATCCGCTCATCGCCCATGTCGAGAGCCTTGAAGCAGCGCTTGAACAAGGCGTTTTTTCCAACAATGCCGTGGGGCTTGCCAAAGCCTTCTGGCCGGGGCCTCTCACTCTTGTGGTCCCGCTCGCTCTCAACGCGACTGTCTGCTCTTCTGCACGCGCGGGTTTGCAAAGTATCGCGCTGCGTGTCCCAGCGCATCCAGTTGCGCTTGCCGTGATTGCAGCGGCGGGGCGTCCGCTGGCGGCGCCGTCCGCCAATCGCTCCGGCCGGGTGAGCCCAGTTACCGCCGCGCATGTGGCGCGGGATTTTGGCCCCGAAATCGACCTGATCCTCGATGGCGAACGCTGCCAAATTGGCCTCGAGTCGACGATCATTGCATGCCTCGAGCGCCCGCGATTGTTGCGGCCAGGCGGGATTGCGAGGCAGGACATTGAAGCTGTGCTTGGTCACGCGGTTGGGGAATCCGCGAACGCAACCCCAGTGTGTGCGCCGGGAATGTCGCGGTCGCACTATGCCCCGCGCGCGAAACTTCGTCTGGAGGCGGTGGCGCTCGATGACGGCGAGGCGGGCCTCGATTTCGGCGGGATCTTTGGCGCGGGCAAAAATGTTCTGGATCTTTCGCCCGGCCGGGACCTCGCAGAGGCGGCGGCCAATCTTTTTAGTTTCATGCGAGAACTCGATGCGCGAGAACCCGCCTGCATCGCGGTTGCGCCGATTCCTTGCGAAGGTTTGGGCGAGGCCATCAACGACCGGCTTGCCCGCGCCGCCGCGCCGCGCGGCACACAACACCGATTGTCTTCGCAGCCGCCAGCATAAAGACCGCTCTTGATGCTGTCGCCTGGAAAGCCCAAACCGGTAAAACCGTGTCGGTAGCTTACGCGTCCTCCGCCGTCATTCTGCCTCGTGTAAAGGCTAGGACAGTCAAACGCGGCGATCCAACGAAAGACGTCGTGACCTTGTCCAAGGGCTGGATCGCCGATGGTTCGGCAGGCTTGCCATAAGCGGCCAACCGCATGGTTGAACCGCTGCCACGGGACTGACCAAGGATTGGGATAACCTCGACCTCAGCGCTTGTCCTTCTCCGTTTCGCCTGCATGTGAGTCATGCTACGAAAGCTCCGTAATGGTTGACGAACTTTCGAGAAAGATTCTCAGACTGGGACGCTGGAAACCAATGCGGCCGGAGCGCTTGCCGCGTGGCGAAGGGACTGCGAATCCACGTCTGGAGCGGCTCGCCTTGACGGCCCGCGCGATCCTCATTTTCGAGCGGGCGTGGCGCATTGTGCTACCACCGCTTGTGGTTCTTGGGGCATTCGTTTGCGTCTCCTGGACCGGACTATGGCTCGATGCCCCGCACTGGGCGCGGGCCGTTGGCGTATTTGCGCTTGTGCTCGGCCTCGCCACCGCCCTGCTGCCGCTGCGCCAATTCCGGTTGCCCTCGCGCAAGGAGGCACTCGAGCGGATCGACCGTGTGTCCGGCCTTGCCTCGCATCCAGCCGCGGTGATCGACGACCGCCTCGGCAATGGGGCAAGCGATCCGGCGACGCGGGCCTTGTGGAACCTGCATCGCCGCCGCGCGGAACAAGCCGTGGCCTTGCTCCGCACCGGCGGGCCCTCGCCGCGCATGGTCGATCTCGATCGTTATGCCTTGCGCGCTGCCGTTCTGGTCGCGCTTATCGCGACAGGCTTTGTCGCGGGTCCCGAAAAATATGCGCGTATTGCCGCAGCGTTCGATTGGCGCTTCGATGCATCGCCGGGCAATGCGTACAGGCTCGATGCCTGGATCGATCCGCCAGCCTATACCGGCAGGCCGCCGATTGTACTGAATCTTGGCGGCAACCAAAACCCACAACAAATCGAAGCCCCTAGCGGTTCTATCGTCGTCATTCACGCGCCGGGCGGCAATTTTGACATGGACATGAAAGGCGCTCTCGCG
>DATBQJ010000192.1:0-19727 GCA_036560885.1 Methylocella sp. | reverse complement strand
GATGCGAGAACGAGCTAGGGTTCAAGATGGTCAAGTGGATCGTGGCCATCGAATTTGTGTCCGACTTCGCCGATCTCGGCGCGGGCCAGGGCGGCTACAATGAGGATCACGAGTTCTACGGCTACCGTATGCCGATCTGATCGCCTCTCGTGTGCAACCCGATGGACCAAACGACGGAAGCAAACCAATGCTTGTCAAGCAAATGTTGCCTCGCGCGCGCGAACGTCTCGCTGTGATCGAAGCGGAAGCTCCGGTCAGGGAAGCGGCCTGCCTAATGTCAAAGCCCCACTCCGATCTCGTCGTTGTGTGTAGTCACGGAGACATGGTCGGTGTTGTCACGAAGACCGACATTGTCCGCCAGATCAGTCGCTGCGCCGGCTTTGGCTGCACAACGAGGGTGGAAAGCGTCATGACGCGCGATGTCGCCTACTGCCGAGCCAACGAGTTGTTGCGTGATGTCTGGTCGGTGATGAAAGAGCGTGGTCTACAGCGTATTCCGGTCCTTGACGACGCGCGCAGTCCAATCGGCGTTATCTATACACGAGATGCGCTGCAAAACCTGCTAGGTGAAGCAGAAAACGAAGATGAGCTCCTTCGTGACTACATAGCGGGTGAAGGATATTGGTAAGGTGAGATGTCCTGCGCCGCAGGAAGTGCCGAGGGCCACGCCGTATTCGAAGGACCTAACCGCACGTCGCGCCAAAATTCCGATTCCTCTAATGACTCGCGCGTAGTTTTCGACGAACAAGACAATATTGCCAAGCTTCCATGCCTGGACCCCCTACCCGATTTTGGCTAATCTCACGCATGATAACGTCCTTTATCATGCGTGAGATTTGGGCTAGGGAAGGGGTCATGGCACCCCCCGACCATCATCTTCCCGCGATCCTCAAGCCCGGCCAGCTCGCGACCGCGGTCGACACCCATCTTGTGCCGGCGCTGATCGCCGACGCCGGCGAGCCGGCCGCCTGGCGCTATATTGAATTCTTCACCGCCAATATCCGCAATCCGAACACGCGCCGAGCTTACGCGCGGGCCTGCAACCAATTCTTCGCCTGGTGCGAGGATCGCGGGCTGACGCTGACGACGATCCGGTCGTTCGATGTCGCCACTTATATCGAGACGCTCCAGCAAACCCATTCCGCGCCGGGCGTGAAGCAGCAGCTCGCCGCCGTGCGGATGCTGTTCGATTGGCTCATCACCGGCCAGGTTGTGCCGGCAAACCCGGCCTCGGCCGTGCGCGGTCCGAAGCACGTCGTAAAAACCGGCAAGACGCCGGTGCTCGACGGCAAGGAGTGGCGAAAACTGCTCGCCGCGATCCCGACGGACACGGTACGGGATCTGCGGGATAGAGCGCTGATTGCCACCCTCACCTCTTCCTTCGCGCGCATTGGCGCGGCGCTGAAAATGAAGGTCGAGGATCTCCGCCCGAAAGGTGCCGGGTGGGAACTTCGGTTGCACGAGAAAGGTGGCAAGCATCACGTCATGCCCTGTCACCACTCGCTCGCTGAGGCGCTGCGCGCCTATATCGACGCGGCCGGCATCGCCGAGGACCGCAAGGGCTGGCTGTTCCGGACATCACGCGGCCACGCGGCGACAGCCCTCTCCGAGGATCCCATGACGCAGCCGGATGCGTGGCGCATGATGCGCCGCCGCGCCGTTGCGGTCGGCATTCACGCGCCGATCGGCAATCACTCGTTTCGCGCGACCGGCATCACCGCGTACCTTGCCAACGGCGGCACGCTCGAGCATGCGCAGGAAATGGCGGCGCACGAGAGCCCACGTACGACCAAGCTCTACGACCGCACCAAGGATCGCCTCACGCAGGACGAGGTTGAGAGGATCAGGCTATGAACAATTCTCCGCCACCGCGTCTTCTGATGACATGAGTAGCATTCCTTCTCTTCGGAGCAATCTTGACGAGCTTAAAACAACGATTTGAGCGTTTCATGCTTTCGACGCCAGGCATCGAAAGCATTGACGAGATATTACGTCAACGCGCTCCGATTGACTTGCAGAGGGCGGACTACCTGGCGTGCGATCGACGCGCCGTGATCGAAGTGAAGTCTCTTGACGTCAATCCCGATTACAAGATCCAGCGCTTTCTCGACGGACTTGCTCAAGCTGGTCGCTTGCCCTGCACGGGCGACACGACCCTCGCGGAGCTGTTGTGCAAGCTGCCGGATGGCCAGGTCCTATTCGATGAAGCGCGCGAGAGAGTGACGAAGGTGCTCGACGACGTTGTTGCCAAGGCTGACGATCAGACGAGGGACACAAAACGGATTTTTAATATCACTGACGCCGTTGGAATCGTTGTCATCCTGAATGAAAACGCAACGCTCCTCTACCCTGATATTTCCACCGTGAAGTTGTTTGATATGCTTAGGAAGCAGCGTGATGGCGCACTGCGCTACGTTCATAATCAAGTGATCGTCCTTATCTCGGAATCCCACATTATCGACGTAAGTGAAGGCGTAATTATGTACAATATGGCAACTGTGTATTCCGAAGCTGGCAATGACATTCCGTTGGCGACTACATTTGTTGAGGGCTTACAGAGGAGATGGGCGGCGTTTAATAACGCCGGCTATTTGGAGTCTTCGGACTATTGGGATAAATTCAGAGCGCGTGATCCCGTGAAGCCATTCAACGTGGTTCGCTCGCCGCCCTCCGGCGAAACATAATTCCTTTATGTTAGACGAGCGGGCTGGGACTGGTTCGCATCGAGCTGCTCCGCGCTGCGTTGTTGGCGTGGTTCACTCACTTATGCCTCGTAGTCCTCTTCGAGGTCTTCCGGGGCGTTGTCTTCGAGTTCTTCTTCGGTGACCGCATCCGAGGCAGGTTCCTCGGCATCGACGTTCGCTGGCTGGCCAAGAACCTCTAGCAGATGTTCCAGCTTTCTCACCAATTCATCGAAGGTGACGACCATCACAGACTTCAGACTATTGCGGAACAGTTCAAAGGACTTCAGCTGAGGCTTGCCCTCCGGTGCCCGCCCGGCAATGATCAAACCCTGTACGGCATAGCTTTCAACGTCCCAAGCATTTGAGCTGTCCTTGAGCACTGCAATCGATTTCTGGAGTTGATAACGTTGGTCAAGAACCTGATTCACCGCGCCGGTAAGTTCGCGGCTAGGTGCATACAATGAGCCGCGATAGGCCTTAGACTCCAAAAGTGGCGTGTCCGGTGTCTTGATTTCCACAAGCGAGAGGTTGCCGCTCATCACGGCCTTGACTGCAAAATCGCTAATTTTTTCGCCCGATCCGTCGAATTTACTCCCCCCTACCGAAACCTGGTCACCCATCATAATGATGGGGAGGCCGAAAGCGAGGCGGAGCACGAAGGGGTTGTCCATGAAGAAGTTCTGCCAGTCCGCTTCCGGAAGCTTTTTTTTGAGCCTTTCACCCATCTTCTCGAGAAGCGTTTCGAGTGTGACGAGCTCGATCTCACGATTGAGTTCGAGAAGCTGAACTGGCTTCGATTGGCCGAGAGTGCGGGCGACCGACTTAGTCGCAAAAACGACCGCATCTCGGTCGGCGATAGAGAGGTTCGCAGAGCGGGTTAAGCTTCCTCCGATTGCTTCAAGGATTGCATCCTTCCGATAGGGCCGATGCTTGAGGGGGAAAGTAATGGGATCGACGGCGGTTAGAAGCGTGTTGTGTGCGAAGACGCGCTTCTCCTGTGCCGCGATATTTAACGCCTTGTCGTGGGCTCGATTGATGGCCTTGCGTGCATCGTCAAACATCTTGCGGGAAAGCGTATAGCTGCCGCGATTTATTGTCGGCAAGCCTACGCCGCGGCCGCCAAGTATTCTTAAATCTGTAACACCTTCGATCTCTTCGATTGCATCGATAAGGTAATGTAGATACCAGTTTAGTCCCAAGCCAAAATATGGGTCACGCACAAAGCCAGCCGATAGGCCTTGCAGGAAATCGAGTACGGCGTCCAGTTCCTCTGGCGGTTCGTGACCAAAACCCTCGAAGGTGATTGTTCGGAGTATTGCGTATTTGGGCTCCAAGAAGCTGCTGCTTGTTGCAGTCGTGTTAAGTGGGTACGTGATTACAACGTCGCGCTTGGGATGGCCTTGGACAAGCAGGATCGGCGAGGTCGGCGGAGAGAACTCGTCGTAATGGGTGGCGATCTCCATCGCGGGAGGTGCAGGCGTATAATGGATGGTCCATCGACCTCCACGCTGGATCGCGAATTTGAGGTTAGCGCCCTCTTCTTTGGTCGCGACATAGCCAGTGCGAAAGCGGTTTGGTGGTGGAATGATGGTTCTCCTTCCGTTAAGCCAACTATGAGGTGAAGTGGTCGATAGACCAACTTCTCAGCGATCTCATTTCGTAATCCAATTCATCATGCCTCCTGCTGAGGAATCTACATTCTGACACGTAGTCGACGTGCCCGCTCTCGAAAGGCGGCCTCTCCACCCTCCAAGATCTCGCAGACTTGGCGGCGAATATTTGGGTTCTCCAGGCCGCCGCTCTCGTAAGTAATTTCCGGTAACTCGCCAGGTCGATGAGCCCCGCACTTTGCGATTATGACTTGGTCCGCATCGGTATTGACGATCAGGTTGGCATTATGTGTGACAATGATGATCTGCCGGCGCGACTTGGCGCGACGAAAGCGCTCGACCAACTCGTCAAAGATTGACTTCGGATCAAGGTTTTCCTCCGGCTGATCTATAATTAGAGGACGATCGTCATCCCGATCGATGGTCAGATAGAGGAGTAAAAGTACAATTCCCCGTGTGCCGGGTGAGAGCTGCTCAATATCGACACCCTCATATTGGACGCCGTAGGCGATCTTGATGTGATCCGTGCTATAGAGCCATGCTGACACTCGAGCGCCCCAATCTCTGAAGGCCTGGGCGTTGTTGCGATCGACTGGCGAATGGGCGATCAGCTCGGATTCGTGTGTATCACGGAACTTGGCCATCGCTGTGGCGACGTCTACACTCGATCCGCGTTCCCAGGCAGGAAGCAGCTTTGCCGACGCCGCTTCGAGCAATGCGCCGCGGCCTTTGAATGGACCGGTCTTACGCAAATCGAGCAGATCTTCGCCCTGCTGCGCCCAGAAGGCAATATCGACGGAGCGGCGGATAGAGAAGGAGAGCTTGCCCAATGTACCTTCCTCGGTCTCAAGCCGAGCCTTTAGGGGCTCGTACAGGGCCGAAAGCTCCTTTTCTTCCTCGATGATTCCATCGAAAACCGCGGCATAGCTCTCACGTCGGGACTGGATTAGATCTTTGATGCGTTCTTCGGCTTTGCTTGCGGTTTCGATGTCGCGGTCGAGCTTGGCAACCGCAGCCTCATCGCGGGAGATTTTCTCCGAAAGCCGCGCGAAAGCCTTAGCGTTTTCGGTGTCAATGCCGATCAAGGCGCGAAGCCTGGCAACTTCCTTGTTAAGCAGGCTCAAGGTTTGCCCTTCGACCACGGCACCATCAGGTAAAAGCGAGGTTGGCGGTGGTGGTGTGTTGGCAGGAACGACGACCTCACCATCGGCTGGGCCGGACAGCAAGCGGATATGTTTATCGATTTCGGTTATGGCTGCCGTGAGAATGCCATCCACATCGCCGGTGAAATCCAGGAGGAACGACTTCCAGTTCTCGGGGTTGAGGCCGGCTTCGGCATGCACCTGCTGGAGTTGGCGTAACCGGAGTGGAGACTTGTTCGCACGCGTATCGGTAACTTCGTTTCTTAGGTCGAGTAGAGCCTGGCGTCGCCGGCGGGCTTGCTCAATCTTATACCGGACCCCCTCTGCGGCGGTTGAGATCTTATCGAGCTGCTTTCCACGCTCCTCCCCGCCTTTGCCTATGAGGGTGCTGCGGTCCCGCTTGTCCTTGGCGATCGAGGTCACCTTCTCGACCCGCTGGCGTTGCAGGCTGGTCAGGCTCGCACGACGGTCCCGTTCAATATTAAGCTCACGAGCAGTCTCGGCTAGCGCTTCGTCATGGCTCTGCCGGATCGCCCGGCCGCGAGCAGCACGTAGGTCGAGAAGTTCCCGGAAGGAGGTGGTACCCATCCGGTCTTCAGTCGGATGCGCTTGATAGATGACGCGCTCAATCTTTGTGAGAAGCTCATCGGTAACCCCCTCCGCCGAGCAGAGCATGTCGACGAATTGCTGGGAAAGGTACTGCACGCGTGGGGAATCCAAAAGCTCCTCAATCTCAACGTGCTTGAGTTCGTTTGAGGTCGGATCGCCGTCCTCCCAAGCGAGTTTGGCCGCGCTCTCATCGAGATATGCTCTGGCCCGTCGAATGAAGGAACGCTCGCTAAGATGGGAAGATAGGGCGAAGCCGCCTGCGGCAATGATGTCGGCAAGTGCCGTCTTTCCGGAACCGCGTGCGCCGATAATACCGACGAGACCTCCGTTGAGTGGCACCGACGCTGTCTTGAACCATGGAGCATTGGTGACAGCGACGGAGGTGATAACCTGGGAAGGCATGGCCCCCCGGGGTGGAGCCGATCCGATGAAGGTTCGCGCGTCAGGTTCCAGGCACGTTTGCTGAAGTGAATCGAAGCTAAGATCGCCCTTGATCCAGCAGTAACGGTTAAGATCAGGAGCTCCGATGCCTTCGAGGCTGTGTGCGTCGCTGCCATGCAGGCAAGGCCTACAGCCGCCCCAGTCTGAATTGAGCTTCTCCAAATTGGCAGTGCCACGGCCCAACCAAAACTCGCGCTGCTTCGGCTGAGAGGACAAGATGATGTGGGCGAACCGCTCGATTTCCTTGCGCAACGTCGCAAGGGAGGGATCGCCCTGCAGGCCAGATGTTCCATCGTTGCTACCGGCGGCGACCGCAATGAGGACGTTTTCCTGGACCCATGTGCTACGTTTCCATTCGGTTCGGAGTTGGTCTGGGTTGACCTTGAACTGATTAGTGCCAGCGGCCAGCGCTGCCGCCTCGTCTTGAATGGTCTTGTCATAGGCACGCCCGAGACGGACCAGATCGCCCCGATCACACCGGAAGGACTCCCCGAAAGCATCGAAAGTGAAGGAGCGGAGGAAGCGCCGGATTTGCTCCGCATGTTCCGGGTCCTGAGGGGATACTACCAAATGAACATTGATGGGAGAGCCCTTACCAGTGCCAATCCCATAGCGCATTTCCACATTGGGGAAGATGAGATCGACGCCGGCCAAGCGACCTTGTCGCTTCTTCTCCAATACGATCTCATAAGCATCGACGTTGTAGTAGTCTGTTATGCCGAGGGCGCGGATCGGCGGGTCAGACGTTTCGATGCGGCTGAGGAACTGCTCCCATGCGTCATCGCCGCGATACTGGTTATTCAGAACCGTCCCTGGTGCATGAATATGCGGATCCCAGCGATGCCATCTGGAGCCCCTGGCGTCGCGACTATCCATCATAAAGATGCCTCTGAAACCCGATAAAGGCATCCCGTATCTGGGCCACACCTCCGAGCTGAGCCGCCGCATCACTGACGGCCTTGTATTTCAGTTCCAGCAAATGCGGCAGTTTGGCTTGATCCAGCTCGCCGACGCCTTCTTTGACATACTGAGAGAGAACGAAATCGAGAAACGCCTGAAGCTTGGGATCGTAATGGGAAAATATCTGTTGTCGGTGGGTGTTCACCCGCTCCTCCCGCGTGATCGGGGACAAGGCAAAGGCGATATAGGCAAGCACGTCATAGAGATCGCTTTTCTCAGCATCGATCATGCGCCGGATTTCGCTTAGCTGTTCATCGCCGTAGCCTTTCTCGGCAAGGCTTTCCAAAAGCGCCTTCCGCGTGTCGGGTTGACCCCAGAGCGCCCTTAGCTCATCCTCATCCTTGAAGAGTTGCGGCAGCTCTCCAAAGAGCCGCGTGATGAATTCCGCCGCCGACATAGGCCTGCCGTCGACACTCCAAAAAGTCGTCGCCATCATGTGCTGAATGGCGCGCTCTTTGCCGTCCGCGAGCTTGATCTTGATCTTCTGGCGAGCGGGCGGCTCTTCCTCTCCGCCGTCAGGCCGGTCGTCCTCATCTCCGCCGGTCGGCGGCGTAGGGTCTTCCTCGCCGCCTCTAGGGGGACGCGCCGGAACGGGTTCCAAGGGCTCGCCATCCCATTCGGGATCGTTAAAATGCTCATAGGCCTTCACGAAGTCATAGATCGTGAAATAGTCCTTGCCGTCGAAGAGCCGCGTCCCGCGCCCAATGATCTGCTTAAACTCGATCATTGAATTGATAGGCCGCATCAACACGATGTTGCGGACGTTGCGCGCATCAACGCCGGTCGAAAGCTTCTGCGAGGTAGTCAGAATCGTGGGGACGGTCTTTTCGTTGTCCTGAAATGTCCGCAAAAATTGATCGCCGAGAGCGCCATCCTTCGCGGTCACGCGCACGCAGTAATTTGGTTCCTTGCTCGTTTTCATTTGATTGATTAAGTCTCGCACCGCGAGCGCGTGTTCCTGCGTCGCGCAGAAGACAAGCGTTTTCTGTTTCTGGTCGATAGCGTCCATGAACAATTTGACGCGGTATTTTTCGCGTTCTTTGATTTCGATGACGCGGTTGAAGTCGTCTTCGGCGTAACGCCTCCCCTCCTCAACCTCACCCTCGATCAATTGGTCATCGGCGGTATAGACGTAACTATCGAGCGTCGTGGCGATCTGCTTGACCTTGAAGGGCGTCAGAAAGCCGTCATTGATCCCCTCCTTCAGGGAATAGATGTAAACCGGCTCGCCGAAATAGGCATAGGTGTCCGCATTGGCTTTGCGCTTCGGCGTCGCGGTCAGGCCGAGCTGCACGGCGGGCGCAAAATACTCCAGAATGCCGCGCCAGTTGCCCTCGTCGTTCGCGCCGCCCCTGTGGCACTCGTCGATGACGACAAAATCAAAGAAGTCCGGGGGATAATCCCCGAAACTCGGCGCTGAATTGCCTTCGGCATCCCTGCCGCTCATGAAGGACTGGAAAATCGTGAAAAAGATGCTGCCGTTCTTCGGCACACGGCCTCTTCTGCGGATTTCATCTGGCGCAATCCGCACCAGCGCATCATCGGGGAAAGCGGAGAAAGCGTTGTAGGCCTGATCCGCCAGAATGTTGCGGTCAGCCAGAAACAGAATTCGTGGTCTTCGCGTCGGCTCGCCGCTGAGGTTCCATCGGCTCTGAAACAGCTTCCACGCCACTTGAAAGGCGATGAAGGTCTTGCCTGTGCCTGTGGCGAGCGTCAGAAGAATGCGGTTCTGGCCATTGGCAATGGCTTCGAGCGTGTTTTCGATAGCGTTGTGCTGGTAGTAGCGTGCCTGCCACGTCCCGCCCCTATCCTCGAAGGGGACATTGGCGAAGCGGTCGCGCCATGCGTTTTCTTTGGCGAAGACGAGATTCCACAGGGTTTCGGGGCTTGGGTATTGCGGAATATATTGCTCCGCGCCGGTCACCATATCGATCTGGTAAATGCCGTCGCCATTGGTGGAATAGGCGAAGCGGGCTTGTAGCTTCTCGGCGTATTTTTTCGCCTGTCCCACGCCTTCGGTGTCCGGCAAGTCCCGCCGTTTCGCTTCAATCACGGCGAGCTTGTGATTGCGGTAGGTCAGGACATAGTCGGCGATGTCCTGTTTGCCGCGTGTGCCCGCCCCTTGCAGCCGTCCGAGGGTGATAATGACCTCGCGCTGGACTCGGCTCGCTTCCACCGCGCCCCAGCCCGCCACGTTTAGGGCGGGGTCGATCAGCTCGGCGCGGGTTTCGGCTTCGTTCATGCGACAGCCTCTTGCAAGGCTTGCTCAGGCCGCGCGGTCAATTCTCCGGCGAAGGCTTTTTGCAGTATGGATTGTTTCAGCTCGGCTAGGGCGGCGAGTTTTTGGTCGTAGACGATCTCTAATTTCTGAATTTTTTCCGAGAGGTCATTGAGCGTCGCAACGATACGCTCCTGTTCATCAAGTGGAGGGAATGGAAACAACTTGTTTTCAAAAGTGGCCAAGTTGATGTTGTCTTGAGCGCTGCCTTTTCCTTGGGCTTTAAGCTGAGCTTTCATTGATTGTAGAAGATACTCGACAAAATCGTTAGACGTTTTAGCTTCGTCAGCCACCATGCCGATTATGCTGTCTGGAAAGCACGCGTCAAACCCAAGGATTCCTGTCTCCGCAATATTGGCTGCGATAGTTATGCAAATTGTTCCCTTAGGCCAAAGTTTGCTCTGAGCGAGTCCGATCTCATTGTAAGACTGCGAACTCTCCAAAATGACATGATCACAGTTTCGAACATCGCCTGTTTGAATAAACGGATATGGTCCGCCATAGAGCTTCGGATCATTTCGCGGCCTATGTTTTGACTTTCCTCGACCAAAGCTAACTGAAACCTCCTGGAGGGTCTTTTCTACCCACCCGTCACCCTTCCGGGTGAGGACGGAATTCAGATAGCGAATGCCTTCAAGAATCTCCGCGTTTTCAGCGTCAAGTGCCGCGATCTCGGCGATGATGTCTTGAGGATCGCGCAAGGCGGCTTCGTCGGCCTTGTTGGGGTTCTTTACTGACAGATCGAAGCTTGTCTTATCGATGCCCTTCACATCAACCGACCATGATTTCTCGGAGTCCGCGAAGCTGGCTTGCAGCTCGACAAACTCCTTCAGATCGTTGTCATTGAGCGAATTCGTCTTGCCCATATTCCGACCCGGATCGAGCTGGTAATACCAGACCTTGCGCGTGGGAGCGCCCTTCTCGAAGAACAGCACGACGGTCTTCACACCGGCCCCGAGGAAAGTCCCGCCCGGGCAATCGAGCACGGTATGCAGGTTGCAGTTTTCCAACAGCTCCTTGCGGAGCGCCCGCGCCGCGTTGTCCGAATTCGACAGGAACGTGTTCTTGATGACGACAGCCGCCCTGCCGCCTGCCCTTAGTGACTTGATGAAATGCTGCAAAAACAGGAACGCCGTTTCCCCCGTCTTGATGGGGAAGTTTTGCTGCACTTCCGGTCGCTCCTTGCCGCCAAAGGGCGGATTGGCGAGGATCACGTCAAAGCGATCCTTGCCCTGAATATCACTGATATTCTCGGCAAGCGTGTTGGTGTGAATGACGTTCGGCGCTTCGATGCCATGCAAGATCATGTTCATGATCGCGATGACATAGGCGAGGCTCTTCTTCTCCTTGCCATAGAAGGTCTTGGTTTGCAGGGTTTTGAGCTGGCCGGTCGTCAGAGGGCCGTGGCGCAGATACTCATAGGCCTCGCACAAGAACCCCGCCGAACCGAGCGCCCCGTCATAGATGCGCTCGCCAATCTGCGGCTTCACCACACGGATCATGGCGCGAATGAGGGGGCGCGGCGTGTAATACTCGCCACCATTTCGGCCCGCATTGCCCATGTTTTTGATTTTGGCTTCGTAAAGATGGGAAAGCTCGTGCTTTTCCTTTTGCGAGCGGAAGCGCAGCCCGTCCATGAGTTCGAGCGCGTCGCGCAGCGAATAGCCGCTCTGAAACTTGTTTTTGATTTCGCCGAAAATCTCGCCGATTTTATATTCGATGGTGTCGGGGCCGGTCGCGCGCTGCTTGAAGCCTTTGAGATAAGGAAAAAGCTCGTCATTGACGTAGGCGATCAAATCATCGCCGGTCAGCGCCTTGTCATGGTCGAATGAGCCGTCCGCCTTCTTCGGCGCAGCCCAGCTCGACCAACGATGTGGCTTATCGATGATGGATGCATAAGGCTTGCCGACCAGTTCAGCCGATATGGCCTTTTCATGCTCCAAATCGTCAAGATATTTGAGGAACAGCATCCATGATGTCTGCTCCGTGTAGTCCAGCTCGGTGGTGCAGCCCGCTTCTTTCCAAAGGACGTCATCGATATTCTTAAAGACTTGGTGGAACATCTGTTTTCAGTCTTAAATTCCAGAGAGAAACGCAGCACTGACTTAGTTAAACGCTTGCAAATTCAGCGCAAAATGTCCAGCACGCGAAAAACTTTCTTGGTCATAACTTTTCCCCACCACCACCGCCCGCAGGCGGCCTCTCATGTGGGCCAAGATGACCGGTCCCGCCTCCGGATCAACGCGGCTCGCTTCCTCTCTTCATTCGTGCAGCTCCGCCCCGCTTCGCGGCGCGCCTTAAGGCGCGGCGTTTGACCCCTCGTCTCACTGGTCCCGGTCCCTTTTGCCCCACGAGGCCGCAATCGCGCGGTCCGCAAACAAAGGGGAACCGCCATGACCAAAGAACGCTTCGATATTCACCAGCACATCACCGACAAGATCGTCAGCGCGATTGAGCGCGGCGCAGGCGACTTCCGCCTGCCCTGGCGTCGATCTGCCGGCAACATCATGCGCCCCGTCAACATCGCGTCGAAGAAGGCCTACCGCGGCGTCAATGTCGTGGCGCTCTGGGCCTATGCCGAGGAATTCGGTTACAGCTCCGGCACCTGGGGCACCTACAAGCAGTGGACCGAGGCCGGCGCTCAGGTCCGCAAGGGCGAGAAAGCCGCCTTCGTCGTCTTCTACAAGGAGCTTGAATTCGCCGCCGATCCCGAGGCCGGTGACGCCGAGACGGCCACCCGCCTCTTCGCCCGCGCAACGCCGGTCTTCGCCGCCGAGCAGGTGGACGGCTATCAGGTTCCGGTCATCGACCCCCTGCCCGCGACGGTCATCACGCCGATCGAACAAGCCGAGGCTTTCGTCGCCGCGACCGGCGCAACCATCCATCATGGCGGCGGCCGGGCCTTCTATCGTCCCTCGACGGACAGCATCCAGCTTCCCCCGCGCGAAGCCTTTATCGGCACCGCGACGAGTACGCCGGCGGAATCCTATTATTCGACCCTCTTGCACGAGCTTGTGCATAATGCCGTGATCCGGATTATGCCGCATGGTCTCTAGAAATGTCGGATTTCCGTCAGCTAGCCATGCAGCGCCTCGGCATAATCAGAGGGATTGGCGACCCGACTCTGAAGATGTGGAACAGTAAAGGTGGTTTCCGGCGAGCGCATTGCGAGCGCTACGCGGAAAGAACGAATAAAGGAGATCACCAATGCATAATGATCCGGTCCTTTGGGCGCGTATCCGGCATCGCGTGGCTGATGGTGAATCCATCAAAGGAGTTTCTCGGGCGGAGGGAATAGGTCGCAACACAGTCCGAAAAATGCTGCGCCTTGATCAGCCCGCTCGATACGTTCGCCCGACGCGATCGACGTTGGTCAGCCATTGCGAGCGCTCGATTGATGCGATGCTCGCCGAGGATGAGGCTCGACCACAATGCGAACGTCGAAGCGTCGCCGCCATCTTTCGCTCTCTCCGAGATCATCATGGCTACGGCGGAAACTACGACAGCGTCCGTCGATATTGCCGCAGGGTGCAAGTCCCTCAGATCAACTTCGTGGTTCGGCCGGCCGGTGATATCGGATCGATAGACAGCCTGACCATTGTGAGGGCGCCACGCACTTACCGGCTCGACCCCCATGCCCCCCAAGGATCAGCCAACATAGCGCTACGCCTTTATCGCGACGGCCGGTCGGAGCGTGCAGCCGAAGTGGCGAACTGGATCGATCGGCTGCGCGGAGACCGCCTGGAACTGCCATTACGCGGAGACCCAGACACCATCGATCGGCTCCTCCGTAGCGTCCATGATCCACGAAGCCGGCAGCGCAATCGAGCCATCACAGTTTTGGCGCATGAACAAGGCTTCCCCATCAGGCGGATCAGCGCATACCTTGGTTTAAGCCGTAATACATGTCGTAACTATCTGCGGACATACCGAGAAGTAGGCGTCGAACGGCTTCTGGCGCCAATGACGAGAGGGCCGCGAAGCGCCGAAAGTGAAGATCTGAAGACCGCAGTCTTCCGCGTTCTACATGAACCGCCGAAGGATCACGGGATCAATCGAGCGTCTTGGATCATGCGCGATCTCAGGGCGGTACTTGTACGCCAAGGTTATCCAGCCTGCTTGCATGTCCTTCGCCAGATCATCCAGGACGCTGGCTGGAAGTGGCGAAAGGCGAGAATCGTTCTCACATCGCAAGACCCTGCCTATCGTGAAAAGCTAGCTGCGGTCCAAGCGATCTTGTCGAGTCTGGCGTCGGACGAGGCCTTCTTCTCAATCGACGAGTTCGGCCCCTTCGCCGTTAAGATGAAGCAGGGACTGATGCTCGATCCGCCCGGCCCTCACCGGGTCGTGCCGCAATGGCAGAAGTCCAAGGGATGCATGATCATGACAGCCGCCCTGGAACTGAGCGGCAATCAGGTCACGCACTTCTACAGCGACAAGAAAAACACGACCGAGATGATCCGCATGATGGAGGTTCTGCTCGACAAGTATGCGGATCGTCGGACGCTCTATCTTTCATGGGATGCGGCGTCGTGGCACGTCTCCAAGGAGCTGAAGCACCGGATCAATGAGCATAACGCGACAACCGGGGCATCCGGCCTCCCGCGCGTCGAGACGGCACCACTCCCGTCCGGTGCCCAGTTCCTCAACGTCATCGAGTCCGTGTTCAGTGGTATGGCGCGAGCCGTAATCCACAACAGCAATTACCCATCGGCCGACGCTGCGCGCGCTGCGATTGATCGCTATTTTGCCGATCGCAACCAGCAGTTCCGAGATAACCCCAAGCGGGCCGGCAAACGCATCTGGGGCGACGAGCGCGTGCCGCCAGCCTTCGCAGACAGCAACAACTGCAAGGATCCTTTGTGGCGATAGGGTTGCGATAATGGTCGCCGTGCAGCGAACGGTCGAGGAAGGTGATCGATAGTCTTGCACCTACTGCGGCGGCAAGGCCCGGATCGGACTCCAACACCATGGAGCACGATGATTATGACCGACAATCGAAATACCTGTGCCGATCCGTACATGAAATCGTTCGCGCAGAGCTTTGCTGAAGCGAATTACAAGCCCGCGACGATCAAAGCATATCGCCAGCTGGTTCACAGACTTGGACGACTGATGGAAGATGCGGGGATATTGACATCGGCCTTGACCCCGGACCTTGCCGAGCAACTGGCACGAACCGTGGAGCCGGGGCCGGACAACAAGGTACGCTTCTTCAATCTCGCGCGACGGTTCGCGCAGCATCTGATCGACATCGGTGTGGTGGAGCCCGCACCGTTGACCGAAGCGCAAAGCGCCCGCAAGGAACTTCTGGCCGATTATGAAACCTATCTGGTCAAGCAGCGGGGCCTGAGCCCACGGACGATATACCACACGCTGCGCTTCGCCGACCGCTTCCTCGACCATCGCTTCGGCGCCGCGATGATCGACCTGGGCGGTCTCCGTCCCGCCGACGCGATCGGCTTCGTCCAGCACCTGCTGACCGGCAAGCACCCTTATCGGGACAAGACCGCAGCGACCCATCTGCGGGCCTTCTTCCAGTATCTGTTCGCATGCGGGGCAACGGCGACCAACCTTGCACTGAGCATCCCCAAGGTGGCCCAGCGGTGGGACGCACGACTACCCCGGCACCTGTCGCTCGATGGGGTGGGAGCCGTTCTCGCCTCGGTACGCGGAAACCCCCGGCATGGTGCGCGCGACTATGCGATGCTGCTGCTCATGGCGCGGCTCGGTCTGCGTGCGCCTGAGGTCGTCGCGATCCAACTCGACGACGTCGACTGGCGTGCGGGCGAGTTGTTGGTGCGCGGCAAGGGTAAACTGCATGACCGCTTGCCGATATCCGCCGAGATCGGTGAAGCCCTGAGCCGATATCTTCGCGAAGAACGTGGGCCAACGACATGCCGCACGGTGTTCGTCACGCACCGCGCGCCACATCGTGCGTTCAAGGACGGCCAGATCATCAACGCCATCCTCAAGGATGCCTTGGCTGCGACCGGCCAGAAGCCGGTCACGCCCTATGTTGGATCGCACCTGCTTCGTCATAGCCTTGCGACTGGACTGGTGAATGCGGGGGCTTCGCTTGACGAGGTGGGCGATGTGCTGCGGCACCGCTCGCGAACATCGACCATGATATATGCCCGGCTCGATACCGACGGGCTGCGGTCCATCGCACAGCCCTGGCCGGTAGAGGGAGGCGTGCAATGAGCATCGCGCCCCAACTTGACCGCTATCTGAGCGTCAGACGCAGCCTCGGTTACGACCTTCGCACGGCGGAGCGCATACTCCGTCGCTTCGTCCGCTTCGCCGATAGGGAAAACGCCCTGCATGTTGATACGGCGCTGTTCCTGCGCTGGGATGCGAGCTTGCCCAATGCAGGTGTATCGACACGATCGGCCCGGTTCTGCGCGGTGCGACTGTTCGCGCAATGGCTGAGCAGCATCAACCCAGCCCACGAAGTGCCACCGCGCGGGCTATTGCCTTACCGTTACGCGCGACAGCACCCTTATATCTACAGCGAGGTCGAGATCGCGGCGATCATCGTTGCGGCCAAGGCCCTGTCGTCGATTTATGGTCTGCGCGGACTGGCCTGCTCGACCCTGTTCGGGCTTATCGCCGTCACCGGCCTCAGGATCGGCGAGGCGCTGGCGCTCAACGATGATGACCTCGATGCCGGAAATGGCGTGCTGCGCGTGCGGCGCGGAAAGCTCGGCAGGGAACGGCTGCTCCCGCTCCACCCGACTGTGATGACGCAACTCGACGTCTATACCGCCGAGCGTGACCGGTTGCTTGGGCGCGTCGCGCCCGCGTTCTTTGTCACAGAAAAGGGAACCAGGCTGACTGACTGCGGCGCGCGCTACAACTTCGCGCATGTCTGCCAACGGATCGGGTTGCGGGCGGATCAGCAATACTGCCGACATGGCCGGGGACCGCGCATCCACGACCTTCGCCATACCTTCGCGGTGCGGACGATGATGGACTGGTACCGGACGGGCAAGGATCCGGCGCGCGAGATGATCCGGCTGACGACCTATCTGGGCCATACCGATCCCTCCAACACGTTCTGGTATCTGGAAGCGGTGCCCGAGCTGCTCGATCTGGCGATGGCGCGAGCGACCGCCAGCGACGGGGAGGCGGCCCAATGAGCCCGACCACCCTGCCCACGCTGATCCAGCGCTTCTTCACCGACCGGCTCTGCGTCCAGATGGAGGCAAGCCACCATACGGTCGCAGGTTACCGCGACACGTTCCGCCTGCTGCTGCGGTTCGCGAGCGTTCGGCATGGTAAGCCGCCAGTCAAACTCACGGTGGAGGACATCGACGCCGATCTGGTCGCCGACTTCCTCGTCCACGGCGAGACCGCGCGCGGGAACACGGCGCGCAGCCGCAACACGCGGCTCGCTGCGATCCGTTCGTTCTTCCGCTACGTCGCGATGACCGATCCGGCCTGGCTACTGCACTGCCAGCGTATCCTCGCGATGCCCAACAAGCGCTATGTGAGGCGCGCAGTGACCTTCCTCGACGCTGACGAAATTGCGGCGTTGCTGGCGGCGCCGGATCGCACGACATGGGCGGGACGGCGCGATCATGCGCTGCTCCTGCTCGCGGCCCAGACGGGCCTGCGGGCATCCGAACTGGTGAGCCTGCGGTGCGGCGACGTGGCGCTTGGCAGCGGTGCGCACGTCCGCTGCATGGGCAAGGGCCGGAAGGAGCGAGCCACGCCGCTTCGCCGCGACACAGCCAAGCTGCTGGCGGCGTGGATCGGTGGCAACAAGGATGAGAGCAGGCCGCTGTTCCCGTCGATCCGCGGTGAGCGGCTGAGCCGCGATGCGCTGGAGCATCTGGTCCGCAAACACTGTCTGACGGCAGCACACGCATGCCCAAGCATCGGCTCCAAGCGGGTTACGCCACATACGCTTCGCCACAGCACTGCGATGGACCTGCTGCATCACGGCGTTGATCCAGCGGTGATCGCACTCTGGCTGGGTCACGAGAACGTCGAGACCACCCAGATCTACATCCACGCCGACATGCGGATGAAGGAGAAGGCGCTCGCTCGCGTCGTGGCCCCAGCCACCCTGTCAAGCCGCTTCCGGCCCGACGACCAGCTCCTCGCGTTCCTGGAAGGGCTCTGATTATGCCGAACAGCCGCATGGCCGATGCCGGGCAAACCGACCTCCAGCGGAGGCCATGCGGCATAATCCGGATCACGGCATTATGCACATTATGCCGATATCGGCATAAGACGCACTTCACGAGCGCCAAGAGCCGCGGCAATCGGCAGCTCGGCAAGCGCTTCGGCGACCAGGCCTATGCGATCGAGGAGCTTATCGCCGAACTCGGAGCCGCTTTCCACTGTGCCGATCTTCGTATCAACGTGACCTTCTCCCGCTTTAGTGGACACCGATTAAGCGGCTTGGCGTTCTGCTTGTTCGGGGGTGATATACCCGAGGGCGGAATGGAGCCGCTGACGATTGTAGTATCCTTCGATGTAGGCGAACAAGTCGTGCCGGGCGGCATCCCGGTTTGGATAGCAAGCCTGGTGCACGAGTTCAGTTTTCAGGGCTGCCGCGATCGGAATAGTGGATCAGACCAGGCGGCGGCTTCTGCCGCTGGATGGCCATGGTCAGGGCTGCGATGGTCAATTCCGCCCGCATGTGGTCACGCATCGCCCAGCCGATGATTTTGCGGGTGAAGAGATCGAGCACGACGGCTAGATAGAGCCCCCCTTCCTTGGTTGGCACGTAAGTGATGTCGGCGAGCCAAACCTGATTGGGCCGCTCGGCGGCGAATTTCTGGTCGAGCCGGTGGGGGGCGATTGGCAAATCGTGATGACTGTCGGTGGTGCATACCCGCAATCGCCGCGGCGTTATTGCTCGGATGCCTTGGTGATGCATGAGGCGAGCGACGCGGCCACGGCTCGCCATATACCCCCGGGCGCCGCCGAATCTCGGTCAGCAAGGCACGATTGGCCGCCTTGCGCGGACTTTCGGGTCAGCCACGCCAAGCATAATACCCCGCCGGAGAGACGACCATCACATCGCACATGATGCTGACCCGTCGATAGAGCGCAGCGGAAATCCTCACATACAAATCACATCATGCAAGACGGCCGTCGGCGAAGGGATTCGTTCTAAACGGCATTTTCTGAGACCTACGATCTGGAGCACCACGGCGCGATCTGCCGGATGCGTTCGGCCCTTAAACCACTTGCTACAACCGCTTTGTTCGCCGACCATCGGATTTGGCTCTGCGCTTATAAGTCCAGGCCCTTGTTTCTGGCCGCGAGTCACGCGCGAGTGCTCTTGACAATCTCGGCATATTGTCGAGCAGCGGAGCTGCTAGTTGCACGGTTATAATGCTCTTCGGTGACCCTGCGATCGGTATGCTGCAAAACACCACTGGCCAGATGCGGATTGTTGCCGGCGTGGGTGTAGATCGCCGTGGCAGCGCAAGTCCGGAAGAGATGCGGGCTGACAGCGACGCCGAGCGCCATGCGTGTCGTTTCGGTTATGGCCCGCTCGACGGCGGGATAGGTCATGCGTTGGCCCGTATTGGATGATAGCCAAAGCGTCCCCGTGATATTGGCCAGCGGGTCGGCACAGGATGCGGAGATGTTTGCCGTCCTCCCAAGGCGATCCTTCGCGTTAACGGTGTCAATAGCTCCTCGACTTCTGGCGGCAGCCAGAACCGGGCGGTGAACCAAAAGATAGGTGTCGATGGCGGCAGCGAGGTCGCCCGGCACTCGGCGTTCGTCCGGGCGACGGCTCTTGGTCTCCTTGCGATTGAGCACGATCCACCAGCGCGTACCGACCCGTCGAAAGCTCGCTTGCAATTCAAGCGCCGCAAAGTTCTTGAGGCGGATGGGACAAAGCGTCAGAAGAGCGATCATGAGACCATTGCGAACTTGCCTAGCCTGGCGCAGTGGCGTCAGAGCGGGATTGTCGATGGCCTCCTCGATGAGGGCGAGCCCGGCTTCGTAGAGACGATCGGGATCGACAATGCGA
>DATBQJ010000191.1:0-1925 GCA_036560885.1 Methylocella sp. | reverse complement strand
GCTCTGGTGGGAATGGCCTTCATGCCGAAACCGGCAATGATGCCAACAGCTCCCATGAAATCGCGTCGCTTCATGGCGCACGCCCTCCAGATTCAGCTTCGATCATAATATCGCCACCAGAGAAACAGAACAGCACCGTTTTGTCCGCTCTGGGTCCAGGCTGTGTGAAAACCCCATCGATGCTATGATTCTCTTGCTGAATCGGCGGGGGAATTGATGCAGGGTTTCGTTCAAGGGGCGGATCGCCAGCAGACGACGCTGTTGCCGGAATGCCTCGATGATTGGGTCGGCGAGAGCAATCCTGTTCGCGCGGTCGATGTGTTCGTCGATGCGTTGGAACTCCGCGACCTCGGGTTCGATGGCGTCGATCCGGCAGCGACCGGTCGGCCGGCGTACCATCCTTCGCCGATGCTCAAGCTCTACATTTACGGCTATCTCAACCGAGTCCAATCGAGCCGGCGGCTGGAGCGTGAGGCTGGCCGCAATCTCGAGGTGATGTGGTTGACCGGACGGCTCGCGCCGGATCACAAAACCATCGCCGACTTCCGCAAGGACAATGGTTCTGCGATCAAGAAGGTTTGCGCGCGATTCGTTGAGTTGTGCCGCAAGATGGGCCTGCTGGCGAAGGCCAGCGTTGCCATCGACGGCAGCAAGTTCAAGGCGGTGAACAGTCGCGACAACAACTTCACGCAGGGCAAGATCCAGCGCCGCCAGAAGCAGATCGAAGAGAGCGTGGCGCGCTACATGAGCCAACTCGACACCGCCGACCGCCAGACTGCCGCGGGAGAAGAGCCGTCGGAAACGCTGCTGCTGACCAAGACGCGGCTTAAGGAAAAGCTGGCGAAGCTCGAAGAAGAAGTGAAACGGCTGGCCGCGATTGAAAAGGCATTGCTCGCCTCGCCCGACAGGCAGATATCGCTGACCGATCCCGATTGCCGCTCGATGGCAACGAGCGGGCGCGGCTCCGGCATGGTCGCCTACAACGTGCAAAGTGCGGTCGATACCACGAACCATCTGATTGTCGCGCACGAGGTCACCAACGTCGGCACCGATAGATCGCAACTGGCGACGATGGCGCAGGCGGCTAAAGCTGCGCTGCGCAGCGATAACTTGGACGTCGTTGCGGATCGGGGCTACTTTAAAGGTGAGGAAATCCTTGCATGCGAGCAGGCCGGGGTCGCGGTCACGCTACCCAAGCCGCAAACCTCGGGCGCCAAGTCGGCAGGCCGCTTTGGGAAACCTGATTTTGTTTATTTAGCCAAGGACGATGTCTATCGCTGCCCGGCCGGCGAGAAGCTGGCGCACCACTTCACCGCTGATGAGGATGGCCAGAAAATGCGGATTTACTTGACGAAGGCGTGCCGCACATGCCTGCTCAAGGATCAGTGCACAACGGCCAACGAGCGCCGCGTCAAACGCTGGGAACACGAAAACGTCGTCGAGGCCGCGCAGACGCGGCTCGATCAGAACCCGCAAGCCATGCGTGTGCGCCGCGAAACCGTCGAACATCCGTTTGGCACGCTGAAGATGCGGATGGGGGCGACGCACTTTCTGATGAAAACGCTGCCGAAGGTGGCGACCGAGATGGCGCTGCACGTGCTCGCCTACAACCTCACGCGCGTGATGAACATCGTCGGTATCAAACCGCTCCTCGCGGCGATCCGGGCTTGAGGAGCGTGTACTGTTGCGCGCGCCGTGTGACCGTTCAGGTCGCTCCGCCTGGCCCGAGGTTGCGCCCGGATTGACTCCTGACTCGACAAAGCAAAAATATGCTCAGACGGTCGTGTCGACGCGGATAGTCCCCGCTTGCGTGCAGTTTTGGGGGAGAAAAAACGTTTTTACACAGCCTGGGTCATTTTCGGACCACGGCTGATGCGGCTGCGGTGTCCGCTTCGCCCGGATGAGCCGACATAGTCAGCGCGGTT
>DATBQJ010000190.1:0-16543 GCA_036560885.1 Methylocella sp. | reverse complement strand
AGAGGGCGTGAAGATCTCGTTGATGACCTCGATCTGCGCCGGGTGGATCGCCATTTTGCCGGCAAAACCGTCGCGCGCGGCGACTTCGCATTCGTGCCGCAATCCCGCCAAATCGCGAAATTTTCCATCCACGGCATCGATTGCCAGCGCGCCCGCGGCCGCCGCCGCGAAGAGGGTCAGGCTGCGCGCCAAAAGATAGGGAAAACTATAATCGCCGCCGGCGCCTCTATTCGTTTCGGCGGCGAGACAGGCAGCGAGATCTTCCGCTCCCCAGGCAAGGCATTCCAACCGCTGGCTCGCGCCGGCATAAGTGGCCATGTGGAAAATCGACGCCGCCGTCTCGGTGACGATCGCCATGATTCGCGTCGCGCCGTCCGCGAGATCATGCTCGGCTTCCTTGACGGCAAGCATTGCGCCGAGCTGTTGGATTGCCGCACCATTGAGGCACTTTGGCAGTAAAATCCCGTCTGGCGGAACCCGCATCACAGCATCGAGATCGGCCTCCGCAAGGCCCGATTTCAGCCCATTGACGCGGACGTAAAGGCGCGGACGCGGGTGCCGTGGCACCGCACCGGCGAGGAAGGCGAAGGCCTGCTCCCGCGCCTTCTGCTTCGATTCGGGGGCGACCGAATCCTCTAGATCGAGAATGAGGCAATCGGCGCCGCTCGCAAACCCTTTCGCGAGTTTTTTTTCGCTGTCGGCCGGAATGAAAAGCAGCGAGCGCATAGGGCACCTCTCCTCGTTTAGGCACTCCGCTTTTTCATAAACGCCTGGCGTTGGCACGCGGCGACGAGCGTCCCTTCCTGCTGATAGGCGCGGTGGAGGAATTCGACGATGCCCGCGTCCGGACGGGATTTCGACAAGCGCTTGCTCAAGACTTCGGTCGTGACGTGCAAGGTGTCACCCTCGAACAGAGGCGCCGGAAATTTCACTTCCGTCATCCCAAGGTTGGCGATCGTGGTGCCGAGCGTAAGATCGTTAACGGAAATCCCCACCATGAGACCAAGGGTGAAGAGAGAATTGATCAATGGTCGTCCCCATTCGGTTTCGGCGGCGCAAAAATGGGCGTCGATATGGAGCGGCTGCGGATTGAGCGTCATATTGGAGAACAGCATATTGTCCATTTGCGTGACGGTCTTTGTCAGCCGGTGTTCGATGAGCGCGCCGACCACGAAATCCTCATAAAAAATGCCGCCACGCTTGTGCCGCGAGGGGCCTCCTTGCAGTTGATCACGCATCCTGCGCTCCCACCCATTGGGGGGTCTGGCGGCGGTGCGCCGCCCAGCGTTTAAACGTTATTTTACCATGTTGAGGGAAACTGATTCGAGAACAACTTTTAGGGATTCGCAAAACATGTCTGTTGGAAATTCTCTGCAATTGGCTCAGATCACATCTCCTGCGGAGCTGGCGGAGAGCGTACGCGCGCTAGCGCGGGCATTTCTTCATGGCAATCTTGCGAATCCAGAGCGCGAAGAAGCACGCCTTGTTCTGACCGGGCTCCTGGATCATTCCTCGCCGCTTGTTCGCCGCACGCTTGCCGAGAGCTTCGCGAGCGCCGCCAACGTGCCGCATTATATGGTGCTCACGCTTGCCAACGACAGTTCCGATGTTGCCGCGATTGTGCTCGCACGTTCGCCGCTGTTTTCCAATGCGGACCTCGTCGAATGCGCCGCCACTGCCGACGCCGCCGGGCAAATGGCGATTGCTCTTCGGCCCTGGGTGCCTGCTCCGGTGGCTGCGGCGCTTGCCGAGGTCGGCGCCCGCAAGGCTTTGATTTCCCTCTCTGGCAACCCAGGCGCGGAGCTGTTGGAATTTTCGATCCGCCGGATGATCGAGCGCTATGGCCATGACCCGGCGCTTCGCGCGGCACTTCTGGCGCGCCCGAACCTGCCGGCGCCGTCGCGCTCGGACCTAGCCGTCGCCGCGGCGCAGGCGCTGCTGGGCATGATGACGAGGCGCGCGGGAATGACACCGGAAAGAGCCCGGTGCCTGACGCGCGATGCAACGGAAAAAGCCAATGTCAAAATCGCCGCCGAGACGGCAAGCGAAGCAAAGGAGATGGTGGGCTTTGTCGCGCATCTGCGCCGGTCCGGCCAATTGACCGCCGGACTTCTCCTGCGCGGATTGCTCTGCGGCAACAAGCACCTCCTCGAGACGGCGCTTTGCGAATTGAGCGGGGTCGCGATGCCGCGCGTTATGGGCCTTGTGGCCGAAAGCAAAAGCGCCGGATTCGCGGCGCTTTATCGCAAGGCTCATATGCCGGAGCGCTTATTGCCCGCTTTTGTCGCGGGGTTAGACGCGATCGCGCAATCCGGCAGGAGCGGGCCAATGAACGCGCGTCTGCAGCGGCCTATTGTTGCCTCCGTCCTGCACGCCTGCGCTTCCGTCAACCGCGGCGAACTAGATCAGTTGATCGCGGCTTTGCATCGTCTGGAGGCCGAAGCCGCCCGCGACGAAGCCCGCGAATTCCGGCGCGACAAGGCGGCATCTCACGCAGTGCCGGACGCCGCAAGCGCGGGCCGGCTGCCGCCCCCGGCAAGGAAACCAGTTTCGCCGCCCGAAATCATCGGCCCGGAAAAGCATGGAGCGCCCGCAAAAGGTAAGGGCTTTTCGATCGTACTTGCGGCTTTCGGGGAAGAGCGCGCAGCAGCCTAAGCCTTGCCTGGGCCTAATGGAGTTGCGGCGTGACCAGTGCAAGCGCGCATCTCCCGGGATGCAGACTAAAAAAAAGATTACGCTTGATGTCTCCTGTCTCCATAGGTCGTGCATGGGGCGGGCCGCTTGAGCCTGCGGCCCATCGCAATCCTACAAGCAAGCCCGGCTTCTCTCTCTGGGAACTATTTATCGGGTCGCCGTGGCGGGCGCGAAGCGATTTCTTGCCAAATCAGCCAAGCTAAGCAGCGGACCGGTCATGAACGTCGTGAAAAGGGCCATGATCACCAACATGGCAAAAATACGCGGTGAAAGAATACCCAGGTCGTAGCCAATGTTGATGGCAATGAGTTCCATCAAACCTCGCGTGTTCATCAACGCGCCAAGCGAAAAGGAGTCGATCCAATTGAGACCCGTGAACCGCGCGGCGAGCATGCTGCTTCCAAGTTTTCCGAGCGTGGCAATGAAAATGAGCGCCGCGCAATACATCCAACTTTCGGCGTCGTCGAGCAGACCGATTTGCGTGCGTAGCCCGGTGAACGCAAAAAACAGCGGCACCAAAAAGGTAGAGCTGAAATTTTCAAGGCGGATGGTGAGAAATTCCCGGAATTTGGCCTCCGTCGGCATGATCGCGCCGGCCAGGAACGCACCAAAGAGGGCGTGAATTCCGATGATCTCCGTGGCCAGTGCCGAAGTAAAGCTGAATATAAGGACAGCCGGCAGAGTTCCATCCGTGAGTTTCACGGAGGATGTCTGCACGCCGAACCAGCGGGGCAACTGCGGCCTGATTACAAATATCATGAACAGGACGAAGGCCACAACCAACGTCAGACTCAAAACGCTCGAAGCTACGGTGGTCGATTTTGCGATAGCCACGACAAAGGCCAAAATAGTCCAGGCGGTGGCATCATCAACCGCCGCGCAAGCAATGGAGGTCGTGCCTAGGGGCGTGTCTTCTATGCGGCGGTCCATCAGAATCCGCGCCAGCACAGGAAACGCGGTGATACTCATGGAAATCCCTAGAAACAAAGCAAATGGCATAAAGGGTATACCTGGGCCAGCCAGCGGAGCATAGAACAGCAGGGATGCCGTCACGCCAAGAAAGTAGGGAATGACAATGCTTGCATGGCTCACCACCACAGCTGTTTGGGCCTTATGCCTGAGATGCCCTACGTTCACCTCCAAGCCTACAATGAACATGAAAAGACAAACGCCGATTTGGCTTATCAGCTTTAATGGGCCAAGCGATGAGCTGGGAAAAACAAAGTTAAACACCTCCGGATATAACGATCCGAACAACGATGGCCCGAGTAAAATGCCTGCGATCATCTCGCCGACCACGGCGGGCTGGCCGATACGGCCGACAAGCCGCCCCATCAGCCGTGCCGCAACGACAATCACAATCAACTGCAGGATCAAGCGGCCCAGCGGTTCCTGCAGATTGCCTTTAATGCCACTCAGAATCGAACTCGAATTGACGGCCGGTGCAGGACTGGATTTATCGAGCAAACCGGTTTGGATGGCGCTCGTGCCTGCGGGGGGAGCCAAATGCTGTCCGTAAGCAAGCGTGAAATATATACCCAGCCCAAAAATGATGATAACGGCCGAATAGAGCAAAACATATTTCTTCATTTTGGCAGCTCTCCTAAATAATTAGCGACAATCCATTTCAATTGGTATCTACTCAGTCACTAGATGATCCACCCGAGATTGCCGCATTGGGCAAGCATTGGCAAGGCCAAACCATTGCCGTGATGCACCGGCATACCCTGCCGCTGACACCGGCGCGAAAAGTACCTGGTATTGCCGATATCGTAGGCAGCTAGACGTACCTCTCCCTTAAGTGGTTCGCCCATGCTGAACCACGTGCTGCCGGTTGAACTCAAGCCTGAGAAACGCACCACGCAATTTACACGCCAAGTCTGCCATGGCCGTTTTGATTGTCAATGTGAGATACGCCGATTGTTCAAACTGAATTGCCCCAACCGCGCGGCGAATAAGCGCCTTATTTCGAACTGCTGGCCAAAATGCCACCATTCCGCATGAGACCGGCGAGTTCGGCATAATGGAGAAGTAGAATTGTTTTTGCATCGATGATTTCACCGGTGCCGATCATGGCCAGCGCTTCTTCGAGCGTGGGTTCCAAGATTTCAATATCCTCGCCTTCGCCCGCGACCCCGCCGCCGTTGCCGGTCCGGTCCCCGGCAGAATATTGCGCGACGAAGAAAGTGAGCTTTTCGGCAAATCCACCAGGGCTCATGTATGCTTCGAAGACGCGCCGCGGATTTCGTACCAAAAATCCCGTTTCTTCCTCGGCTTCTTTGATGATCCGGATTTCGGCGTTTTCGCCATCGAGCTTGCCGGCACAGACCTCGATCAAGCTTCCATGACCGTCCTTCAAATATGCCGGCAAACGAAACTGCCGCACGAGAACAACCCGCGAGCGGTTTGGATCGTAGAGCAAAATGGCGGCGCCATTGCCGGTGTCGTAGACCTCGTGGGTGAGGCTTTGCATGCGCCCATCGAATCGCTTTCGTTCGATCGCAACTCTTTCCAGCAATCCGTGCCCGCGTGCAACGATTTGCCGCCCAACTATGCGGATGTTGTCCGTCATCGATCTAATATCCAAATTGCTCCCGGAGGATCCGTTCGCCGAGCGAATGACCTGGATCGTGGAGAAGAACGAGGCCAGTCGCATGATCCATCGCGACTGTCACCTTGACGATGTTCCTCACCTCGAAATGATCCGCGACGGCGGCGGCCGGACGTTTCTCCGCCTCGAGGATATCGATTGTCACGCGCGACGTGTCGGGCAATAGAGCGCCCCGCCAGCGGCGCGGCCGGAACGCGGCGATCGGCGTCAATGGCATCAACGTCGCGTCGAGAGGCAGGATCGGTCCATGCGCCGACAAATTATAGGCAGTCGAACCGACCGGCGTTGCAACGATCAATCCATCGGCGATGAGTTCGCCGAGTCTCTCCTTGTCGTCAATCGAAATCCGCATTTTTGCCGCTTGATAAGCCTGGCGCAGGATAGAGACTTCATTGACTGCTCGCGCGTTGATAACTTCTCCTTCTGCGTCGGTTGCCTCCATCAGCAGTGGATACACGACTGATGCCTCCGCTTGGTCGAGGCGGTCTTCGAGGTCAGGGCCATGGAATTCATTCATGAGAAAGCCCACCGAGCCCCGTTTCATGCCATAGATCGGCTTGTTTTTTCCCATGAAGCGGTGCAACGTCTGCAGCATGAGCCCGTCGCCGCCAAGCGCCACGACGACATCGGCTGTTTCCGGATCGATCGATCCAAACCGTGCGGCGAGGGAGGCCTGTGCCGCGTTTGCTTCCGGCGCGCCGGACGATAAGAAAGCGATGCGCTCGAAGCGGTGCTTTGCGCTCTTGTTTAACTGCATGTTGGGGTGCTCCAGCGGCGACGTTTTAGCATAGCCGCGAGCTGGGTTCGCCGCAAAACTATTGCTTAATCGATTCCGTCCGGCCGGTCGCCGGCCAGAAGCAGCTGTGGAACCTGCGTGAAGGTCCAGCTAAGGCCGCGCCTGTCAAAGATCCAGACGAGATCGAAACGGTCGAGTGGCCAATATTGCGGCGCGCTCGTCTTATTTCCCAGAATGGCATTGGCGATGTCTTGCATAGTGTTGTGTTTCCATGCGATCAGCACCGTGCCATGCGCCGCGATCGCATTTTGCACAAGTTTCATTTCCTGGCCTTCGTAAAAGTCGCAATTGAGCTCGGCTTCGAGGAAACTGGCGAGCGGCAACAGGCTATGCTGCGGCCGCAGACTCGGCGCAGCCGGTCCGGTCTTGCAAGCATACAAAGTGTCCGGCCGGGCAAGGGCAGGGTGGACAAAGCGGTTGTCGCGCGGCGCGAAAAAACGCACAAGCGCGCCCGCGCGCTGCCAACCACGCACCGTGAGGTCTTCCTTGTTTTTTACGCCTTCCTGGGTCACGCCACGAATCGATTTGTCCGCGCTCGGCCGCTCGGCATGCCGGATCAGCATAATTTTGGGACAGCTCATCGCGCTAGCTTTCGGGTTCCATGGTCTTTCCGGGGAGTGCGACGGAGGCCAAAAATTAGGAGAAACTTCGCCGCTGCGGGACCGCAAGTCAATCGGGGCAAAGACTCAAAAGGTGCTGCTTTGCTAGTTATGGCGCCGAGTTAGGTTGCCGCTGGGGAAGACGCAACATGATCAAATCGAGATAGGGCTGCGCGCTTCTCCGGTGGCCATCCATTCCTGTTGATTATCGCTAACCGCCTATGTACTGATACGATGGCAGATGGTGAAACTTAAGCCGAGTACATCCTGCGGAGTTTGCAATGCAAAAAAAGTCCGGATTTGGATCAATGTGTAGCACCGCATCCATATTGGCGGGGGTTGCCTTTGCCGCAATAGCCCTCGGCGGCTGCAATCAAACCTCTGGCCCTTCCGCGCCGGTCGCGGCACTGGCGCCCCAGCCGTCGGCTTCGCCAAATTGGCCGAATTTGCCCGAGGGTGCCGCTTGCACCAAAGATCTTAATCACTATCAAACCGTGCTTGATGCTGACGTCAAAACCGGAAATGTCAACCGGTCGGTGTACGATCAGATCGAGATCGATCTCGGCCGCGCCGCCAACGCATGCGCTGCTGGCCATGACGGCGAAGCGCGCGCGATCATTCGTAAGACGAAAGTGGACCACGGCTATCGCGCGTCCGCGTGAGGGCGGCGTGCACTGACCGCCCCCCGGCGGCACATTAGGCGAGGCAGCAAGCCTTCGGCTCTTGGCTTGCGGGGAGGAGCTTTGTTCTTTACGTGAAGCTGGACTGCCCGCGCGCCCTCGCATTGAGCAATCAACATGGCCTTGTCGCGCCGAGCCCCGCCCCTCTTTGAAGCTAGGGGTGCGCGCTTCCTCATTGTCGAGGCACGCTATTACGAGGATATCGCCGCGATGCTCCTGGAGGGTGCAAAAACCGCGCTGGCCAAAGCGGGAGCCTCCTTCGATCTCGTCGGCGTGCCCGGCGCGCTCGAAATCCCGCTCGCCCTTGCAATCGCGCTCGACCATGCGGCAGCCTCGAAGCATCCTTTCGACGGGGCAGTGGCACTTGGATGCATCATTCGCGGCGAAACCCATCATTTCGAAATCGTCGCCAATGAAAGCGCGCGCGCATTGATGCGGCTTGCACTGGCCCGAAAACTCGCGTTCGGCAATGGAATTTTGACCGTCGATAACGAGGCCCAGGCCCTTTCGCGCGCGGACCCAAAACAAGGCGACAAGGGTGGCGATGCCGTGCGAGCGGCTCTTTCGCTCCATCGGCTGAAGCTTGCGATCGGGGCGTCCTGATGACCAATGCCAGCCGTCGCTCCGCCGCCCGCCTCGCCGCCGTTCAGGCTCTCTATCAAATGGAGGTCACCGGCAAAGGCCAGAAGGAGACCCGCGCCGAATTCGAGTCGTTCTGGATCGGCAATGAAATCGAGGGCGTGCAATACAGGCAAGCGGAAACTGCGTTTTTCAGCGACATTTTGACTGGCGTTGTTTCCGCTCAGGGTCCGATCGACCGGTCTATCGACAAAGCCATGGTAGCGGACTGGCCCTTGGCGCGGATCGACACCGTCATGCGGGCGATTTTGCGGGCAGGCGCCTATGAATTGAGCGAGCGTGCCGACGTACCCGCGCGTGTCGCGATTAAGGAATATGTCGATATTGCTGGCGCTTTCTTTGGCGCCGAGGAAACCGGAATGATCAATGCGGTGCTGGACGCCCTGGCGCGCCAGTGCCGTGCGGCGGAATTCGCGCCGCGCGAGTAAAATGCAGATCGATGCCGCGTCCTTCCGAAGACGAATTGATTGCGACCTACTTCGCGCCGCTTGCTGGTCCGGGAGCCTTTGTCCTGCGCGACGATGCAGCCGTCGTCGCCCAAAGGCCAGGACACGACATCGTCGTCACAAATGATCTTTTGATCGCTGGAGTGCATTTTTTTTCGGAAGATCCGCCGGGCGCGGTTGCCCGCAAGGGGTTGCGGGTGAACCTCTCCGATCTTGCTGCCAAGGGCGCCGAGCCTTGCGGTTTTCTTCTGGGGCTTGCCTTGCCCGAGGATTGGACGGTGCATTGGCTTGCCTGTTTCGCGCAAGAGCTTGGCGAAGATGCCGCGACCTACAAATGTCCGCTATTGGGCGGCGACACCGTGAAGAGTCCGGGGCCGCTGATGATTTCCATCACCGCTTTCGGTACGGTGCCTTCGCAAGCGATGATTTTACGCGGCGGCGTTGCGGCGGGCGACCGTATCTATGTGACGGGAACGATAGGGGACGCGGCTTTGGGCCTGAAACTCCGCCTTGATGCGGCGGAGGGCACGGCGTGGACCCGTGGCATAAGCCAGGCGGACGCCGCCTATCTCGCCAGCCGGTATCTTCTGCCGGAGCCGCGTTTTTGTCTGCGCGAGGCGCTTCGCGCCCATGCGCAGGCGGCCATGGATATTTCCGATGGTTTTGCCGGCGATCTTATAAAAATGTTGCGCCTGGCTGGAATGACCGCCGAAGTCGAAACCGCCAGCGTGCCGCTCTCGGGCGCCACGCGTAAAATTCTGCACGACGCCCCGTTTCTCCTCGAAACGATTCTCACCGGCGGCGACGATTATGAAATTCTTTGCACCGTGCCGCCCTCCCAGAGCGCCGCCTTCGAGGCGGAAGCCGCCGCGGCAGGAGTCCTGGTCTCGCCGGTGGCCACGGCGATGGCAGGGAATGCGCCGCCAGTTTTCAAGGATGCGGAGGGGCGGAGCTTGGTCCTCGCGCGGCCTTCCTTCCGGCATTTTTAACATTTAGGCGCGTGATCGCTGCCGGGAGCGCGCACAGCGCGATTGCGCGGTGCAGCAGTTTCGTATAGGTCGTGCCCCAAACGCGAGTCTGCGTCAATTCCCTTACTAATCCTGCAAGGTGCCACACATGAATTCTATTTGGTTTGTCATTTTCGCCGGTCTTTTATCGATCGTCTATGGCGTGGTGACGTCGTCGAAACTCCTCGCCGCCGATGCCGGTTCGCCCAAGATGCAGGAAATCGCCGGGGCCATCGCGGAGGGCGCGCAAGCCTATTTGAAGCGCCAATATGCGACGATCGCTGTTGTCGGCATTGCCATTTTCGCCGCCTTTGGCTTCCTGGTTTCCTGGCTGCTCGCGGCCGGATTTTTGATCGGCGCGATCCTTTCCGGCGCCGCGGGGTTTATCGGCATGAATGTCTCGGTTCGCGCCAATGTGCGCACCGCCCAGGCGGCCAGGCAATCGCTTGCCGCGGGACTCGACATTTCGTTTAAAGCGGGCGCCGTCACCGGGCTGTTGGTCGCGGGCCTCGCACTCCTCGGGGTCGCGGCGTATTTTTATGTTCTCACCGGGCCGCTCGGCCATGCGCCGGAGAGCCGCGAAACGATCGACGCACTGGTCGCGCTCGGTTTCGGCGCATCGCTAATTTCGATTTTCGCGCGCCTCGGCGGCGGCATTTTCACCAAGGGCGCCGATGTCGGCGCCGATCTCGTCGGCAAGGTCGAAGCCGGCATTCCCGAGGACGATCCCCGCAATCCGGCGACAATTGCCGATAATGTCGGCGACAATGTCGGCGATTGCGCCGGAATGGCCGCTGATTTGTTCGAAACCTACGCGGTGACGGTCGTCGCCACCATGGTGCTCGCCGCGATTTTCTTCACCGGCCAGCCTGTGCTTGATGCCGCCATGCTGTATCCATTGGCGATCTGCGCGGCGTGCATCGTCACGTCCATTGCCGGCACCTACTTTGTAAAGCTTGGGCAGAGCAATTCGATCATGGGCGCCCTCTACAAGGGCCTGATCGCCGCCGGAATATTGTCGATCGCTGGCCTTGCCGCCGCGACCTCCCTTACCGTCGGCTGGGGGACAATCGGTACGGCGGGCGGCACCCCAATCGCTGGCTTCCATCTTTTCCTTTGCGGTCTCGTTGGGCTGCTGGTGACGGGATTAATCGTCGTCATCACTGAATATTACACCGGCAGCGGAAAGCGGCCCGTGGACTCGATCGCCCACGCCTCGGTCACTGGACACGGCACAAATGTCATCCAGGGCCTTGCCGTCTCACTCGAATCGACCGCGCTGCCCGCGCTTGTCATTATCGGCGGCATTATCGCAACAAGTCAGCTCGCTGGTCTCTTCGGCACGGCGATCGCGGTGACAACCATGTTGGGTCTCGCCGGAATGATCGTCGCGCTCGATGCTTTCGGACCGGTGACCGACAATGCCGGCGGCATCGCCGAGATGGCGGGCCTGCCCAAGGAAGTCCGGCAGGTGACCGATGCGTTGGATGCGGTTGGCAATACGACGAAGGCGGTGACCAAGGGTTATGCGATCGGCTCGGCCGGGCTCGGCGCCTTGGTGCTTTTCAATGCCTATAGCCACGATCTCAGCTATTTCGCCGCGAACCCTGACCGGTTTCCCTATTTCAAGGGAATGGGCGTGGTGTCGTTCGACATATCGAATCCCTATGTCGTGGCAGGATTGATTTTTGGCGGGATGATTCCCTACCTCTTCGGCGGCATCGCTATGACCGCGGTCGGCCGCGCGGCGGGCTCCGTCGTCGAGGAAGTACGCCGCCAGTTCCGCGAAAAGCCCGGAATCATGCAAGGGACGGAGCGTCCCGACTACGGCCGCGCGGTCGACATGCTAACGAAGGCTGCGATCAAGGAAATGATCGTGCCTTCACTTTTGCCGGTGCTTGCGCCTTTGGCCGTTTATTTTGGCGTACTCTTGATTTCCGGCTCGAAGGCATCGGCCTTCGCGGCCTTGGGCGCGTCACTCCTCGGCGTCATCGTCAACGGGCTTTTCGTGGCGATCTCGATGACGTCCGGCGGCGGCGCATGGGACAATGCCAAGAAGAGTTTCGAGGACGGTTTTACCGGCAAGGATGGCATCATGCACTTCAAGGGCGGCGAGGCGCATAAGGCGTCCGTGACTGGCGACACCGTCGGCGACCCTTACAAGGATACCGCCGGTCCCGCCGTCAACCCCGCGATCAAGATCACCAATATCGTCGCGCTCCTGCTGCTCGTCATCCTCGCACGTTGAGGTGGGCGCAGCAGCCCGAATGCGCTCAGAAATGCATAAGGTTGATGAACATGCCTTTCAGGAAGGTCGACTCCGCGCCAGCCGTCGGCGTGGTGCGCGATACGAAATCGATGAGCTTGCCGTCCTCCATGCCATAATTGGCGACGCGCGTGACCTTCTTGTCCTTGCTGAAATAGACCGCAAAGACCCGCTGGTCCGTGACCTTCGGCGGCATGAACTGCAAGTTGCGATCGGTGATTTGGGTTACGTAATACCACGCGTCGCCGCCGACGGTGGAGGTCGTCGTCGGTGACCCCAAAAGGACCAGTATCTGCTCCGCGGAAGCCCCGGCCTTGACCTGTTCGCCCAATTTTGGGTCGAGCTGGTAACCGTGAACGACTTGACCGTCATAGCCAAGGCAGCCGCCAAGCGCCAGGGCAAGCGCCGCCACCAGGGCCAGACTCGCGCCGCCCGGCGCCCGGCGCTTCCTGCCCTTTCCTCTTGCCCTCATAATCTCCATTCCGCACGCCTCCCGGTTACGCATTTTGCCGAACCACGCTCCTTTTCAGGTCAGGAACATGCCATGATGCAGGAAATTCCACAAAATAAATGAACAAATTGTTTGGGGATCCGCGGATCGTTGGTCCGGGCCCCAGCCGCTTTTGGAGAGCGCAGATGGTTTTCCGGCTCTTCCGGCACTCCGCCAACCGGCAAGTGATCGACCGGCTTTCCGGCGAGATCGTGGCGGCGGCCCGCGATCCTATCCTATTTGCGGAGTATGGCATCGAGGACAGTCTGGAAGGCCGTTTCGAGGCGGTGACCTTGCATTCGGTTCTTGTGCTACGGCGCCTCAATGGCATGGATCCGCCCGCGCCCGACATTGCCCAGGATCTCACGGACGCCATTTTTCGCTCCTTCGAGTGCGCCTTGCGGGAAATGGGCGTTGGCGATCTAGCCGTGCCAAAGCAGATGAAAACCATCGCCGGGGCTTTTTACGGGCGTGCCGCCGCCTATGACCGGGCGTTGCGCGGCGGCTCGCCCGGCCTTAAAGCCGCGCTCGCGCGAAACGTCTATGATGGCCGCAAGAGCCCGGACCGGCTCGCGCGTTATGTGGAAGCGGCCAACGAAGCCCTGGCCAAGGCCTCGCTCGATGCTTTCACTCTAGGCCCGGTTCCGTTTCCGGAGCCCGCCGCCATTTGTTGAGCAAGGTCCCCGGATTTTCCCTGTAACGGGCTTCCATTTGGCCGGGTCGACGTTCTAATTATCGGGAAAAAGGGGTGGCGATGACATCCAGCACCGGTCCCAGTCCCAAATCGCGCAAGCCCGGCTCCGGTGAGACAGCCGCCAAGCTTGGGCCGGGACCATTGACCCGCATGCTTGCCGTCGAGACCGTGCCGGATACCGGTCTCGACATAGAAGTTTGCGCCAATGAGAGTGAACGGGCCGCGCTCGCGGACGCCTTTGGCCTCGTCGCGGTTCAGCAATTCGAGGCCGGCTTCCATGTTCGCAAACAGGGACCAGAAAGATACGCGGTCAGCGGCGATTTGCATGCGCTTGTGACGCAAACCTGCGGTGTCAGTCTCGAGCCCTTCGAGGCAGTTGTGAGCGCTTCCATCGAGGTCGAATTCGCGCCCTGCCGTCAGCCTTTGGGCGAGCCTGCCAGCCGGAAAATGACGGCGGGCCCCGCGGCAGCGTGTGCTGGGCCGCAAGACTTCCCCGATCCGATTGTCGATGGCCAAATTGATCTTGGCGCGCTGGCGGCGGAATTTTTGGCTCTCAACCTCGATCCTTATCCGCGCAAGCCGGGAGTTAGGTTCGAGCTGGTGAACGCCGGCGGCGAAGCATCCGGAACAGATTCGCCGTTCGCGGTTTTACGGCACCGTTCATCATAACAGTCAGCGGCTCTTCGCCTAACCGCCCTTCGCGCACACCTCGGGGTCGCTCAAGCGGTGCAGCCGGTGCGCCGCGGCCTGCGCAAAACGCATGAGCATCGCGCGGCGGGTGGCGGATGCCATCCGGTGCTCCGGCGCTTGCCGCAAAATTCCTGCGCCATAGGCATCGGCCAGGATAAGTCCGGCGTCTTCGGGCATGATTTCGGCCGGCACGGTTTCGGGGATTGCGAAAAATAACCTGTCGCAATGGGCGCGATAGTCCTGCCATTTGGCATCAGCACGAAAATCCGCGACGGAGGATTTGACTTCGACAATTAAAATGGTGGCATCGCTTGCGAGCGCGACGATGTCGGCCCGCCGTCCCGAGAGCAGCGGCAATTCTGTGACGGTCGAAAAATTGAGCCGCCACAATAGCCGCCTGGTGCCGCGCGCGACCAAAAGCGCCGTTCCGGACTGGCGGCCATCCAGCAATGCAACGGACGTGAGCGACGGCATGACGATTCTACGGATAAGATTCGAATTCAAGCGAAGATCGCAAAGGAAACCTGCGGGAGCCTTGCGTTGTCAAGCACGGGGCTTTCCAAGCGTCGCGCGCCGCGTCCTTCGAGGGCTCAAGAGCGCGTTCACGCATCGCTTCCAGTACCGGCGATCCAACGGGCGCGCACCATATTCTCGGGCTTGATATGACGCTAAAGAATCCTAACCATCCATAATCTTACTTATGAATGGATTAATACTATAAGTTTGTAGCACAATTTATGTGTTGAATTTTGCCGCAAATGGCACGCCCAGTCACTCCCGCTCGATCCGGATGACCTGTGGCTTTTCGGCCAAAAAACCGTCGGCGACCGTGGCTTCGAGGGCCTGGCGGACGGATTGTTCATGCGTCGCATGGGTGATCAAAACGACAGGCACAGCGACTCCCGGCCCAACTTTGGCACCTGGACGGCGGCGCTGCACGATGCTTTCCAGCGAAATCCCGTGCTCGGCCATGCGTGTCGCGATCGCCGCCGCCGCGCCCGGCCGGTCATACAGCGAAAGCCGGATATAGTAACCGCCTTCGTGCATCTGCACCGGCGCCTGCGGCGCAGCCATAAGCGCGGCAACCGGCCATCCGAACGGCGCGGAGCGCACGCCGCGCGCGATATCCGCGATATCGGCGACGATCGCGGAAGCGGTCGCCTTGCCGCCGGCGCCTGGGCCGACAAGGGTCAGCTCATGCACCGCGTCGGCATCGATGGTCACTGCGTTGGTGACGCCCATCACTTGGGCGATCGCAGTCGATTTCGGCACCATTGTCGGATGCACGCGCTGTTCGATCCCAAAGGGCGTGCGTTGCGCGACGCCGAGAAGCTTGACCCGGTAGCCAAGTTCCGCCGCCGCTTCAAGATCGGCAAGGGTAATCGACTCGATGCCTTCGATGGCGATCGCCTTAGGATCGATGACGGTGCCAAACGCAAGAGAGGTCAGGATCGCGAGCTTATGCGCGGTGTCGTAACCGCCGATGTCGAAGGCGGGATCGGCTTCCGCGTAGCCAAGCTTTTGCGCTTCGGCAAGGCATTGCGCGAAGGCCAGTCCCTCTGATTCCATTCGGGTCAAGATGTAGTTGCACGTACCGTTCAAAATGCCATAGACGCGCTCGATGGAATTGCCGGCGAGGCCCTCGCGCAAGGTTTTGACAATCGGAATGCCGCCGGCGACCGAAGCCTCGAAGGCAAGCGCTGCGCCGTTTTCCTCAGCGAGCGCCGCAAGCCGCATGCCGTGCTTGGCGAGCAGCGCCTTATTGGCCGTGACGAAGGATTTGCCGCTGCCTAGCGCGGCTTCTGCTGCCGCAAGCGCAGCGCCCTCTTCGCCCCCAATCAGCTCGACGAAAAGATCGATATTGGGGGAGCGAGCCAGAGCCACGCAATCGTCGAACCAGGCGAATCTGGCGAGATCGATCCCCCGCTGTTTCTGTCTTTGGCAGGCCGAAACTCCGGCGATCGCGATTTCCCGGCCGGTCCGGCGCCGCAGCGCCTCGGCTTGGTGGCCGAGGAGCGTAATCACCGCGGCTCCAACGGTGCCGAGACCGGCAATGCCGATGCGCAAGGGAGGCAACATGGATGCAAAGCCCGCGGCGGAAGACGGCAGGAGCGGCGGCAGAGTGGCTTTTTGCCCGATTTTCGCGACGCGATCAAGCCGCGCGGGACCCGCCGGGAGATGGGGCTCAGGCTCGAGGCGGCGGCCCAAGTTGGCCTTGGGCGAAGCCGCGTGGAAATGACGGCACAGGCCGACCAAGAGGAGTGCATGTTTGTGCGCGGCAGCCGCAGCGTCGCCTACGGCGCAGTGATGGGGCTCATGCATATTCTCGCGCCAGCGGTTAT
Source organism: Methylocella sp. (assembly GCA_036560885.1). GTDB lineage: Bacteria > Pseudomonadota > Alphaproteobacteria > Rhizobiales > Beijerinckiaceae > Methylocapsa. Next base: position 589 of record DATBQJ010000190.1, on the reverse strand, counting down.
TTGAAGATCAGACTCGTCACCTAGAGCCTGGAATCGCGATATGGAACGTTCCCCCGTAACTGGCGTTTGCTTTTTGTAGTTAGGCAAACATATTGCAGCGAAGACGCTCGAAAGGTTCGGGTGTCGTTGCAAAAGCGTGGAAAAGGACGAATGCAATGAAACGCTTTGGCATAATGATGGCGACCGCGGCGCTTGGCGCTGCACTGGTGGCAAGCGGCCCGGCTGAGGCATTTAGGGGCGGCGGCGGCTTCCACGGCGGCGGCTTCCATGGCGGTGGCTTCCATGGCGCCGGCTGGCACGGTGGCAGTTGGGGCGGTGGCGGTTGGCGCGGCGCCGGCTGGCACGGCGGTTGGAACCGCGGTTGGAATCGCGTCGGCTGGCGCGGCGGTTGGAACCGCGGTTGGAACCGCGTCGGCTGGAACCGCGGTTGGAACCGCGGATGGGGCTGGAACAATGGATGGGGTTGGAACAATGGATGGGGATGGGGTGGCCTTGGACTAGGCCTAGGCTTGGCAGGCCTGGGGTACCCTTATGACTATGCCTATGGCTACGGGTATCCATATGATTATGGATATGGCTACGGATACCC